>NZ_JADEXN010000171.1 GCF_015207075.1 Zarconia navalis LEGE 11467 | reverse complement strand
CCAGCCAAGGAAATCGATAGGCCACAGAAGACTGTTCGGCACGACTTTTGTAGAGGGGTTGATGCTGATGCCAGATAAACGCAACGTATAGGGGATGAGACATAAGTCTAAGCCGACAGTCTGGATGGATGAAATTTTAAACCCGATTTCAAACCCGATCGCCCAACTGAACCTCGATCGGGATTTAAGGCAATATTGGCGATATTTATGAAAAATAAAGTTTTCAGTTTAACGCTCGATCGGGTGTAGACAGTTTGTTCGATCGCAGTATACCTTAGAAGTCGAGTCTCACCTCAAGATAGAATAGATAACTCGCATGAGAATTTTGGTCACGGGCGGCGCGGGATTTTTAGGTTCCCACCTCATCGATCGACTGATGGAGCAAGGTCACGAAGTGATCTGTTTAGATAACTTCTTTACCGGAACGAAACGCAATATCTTCAAATGGATCGGACATCCCTATTTTGAGATGGTTCGTCACGATATAACTGAACCGATTCGGTTAGAAGTCGATCAAATTTACCATCTTGCCTGTCCGGCTTCCCCAGTTCACTACCAGTACAACCCCGTTAAAACCATCAAAACCAATGTCATAGGGACGTTGAATATGCTCGGACTCGCCAAGCGCGTCAAAGCTCGGTTTTTTCTGGCTTCCACCTCGGAAATTTACGGTGACCCTGAGGTTCATCCCCAAGTCGAAGAATATCGCGGCAATGTCAATACCATTGGCATTCGTTCCTGCTACGACGAAGGAAAGCGAGTGGCCGAAACCCTAGCATTCGACTATCACCGTCAAAATGGTGTTGATGTGCGAGTTGCTCGTATTTTCAATACTTACGGTCCCCGGATGCAACAAAATGACGGTCGAGTCGTGAGCAACTTTATCGTTCAAGCATTGAAGGGCATTCCCCTCACCGTATACGGAGATGGTTCGCAAACGCGCAGTTTCTGTTATGTCTCGGATTTAATCGAAGGATTTATCCGTTTGATGAATAATGAAGAGCATACTGGACCGGTCAATCTCGGGAATCCGGGAGAGTATACAATTTTGCAACTCGCTCAAGCTATCCAAGCTAAAATTGACTCGAGCGTGCCGATTCAGTTTGAGACACTTCCCAAAGACGATCCGCGTCGCCGTCAGCCAGATATCACCAAAGCTAAGACTTGGCTGGGATGGGAACCCACCATTGCTTTAGAAGAGGGGTTGAAGTTGACCATCGACGATTTCCGAGATCGCCTCTCCTCGCAATAAAAAATTCCATTCGAGCCGGGTGCCTACACAATTTGATTGGTTATATTGGGATCGAGTGACCTGTTATGGTTTCTGACGGTGCGAACTCATTGATGAACCCCCAACCCTTATTTTAGTTCAGAAGGATTGTAACTAATATGCGTGTTTGCGTCATTGGTACTGGATATGTTGGTCTAGTCACAGGAGCTTGCCTCGCTCATGTGGGACACGATGTTATCTGCGTTGACAACAACGAAGAAAAAGTAAAAATGATGAAGGCCGGTCGCTCGCCAATCTTTGAGCCAGGTCTTTCAGAAATTATGGAATCAGCCATCGAAGCTGGGACTATCGAGTTTACCACCGATTTAGGGGCAGGTGTCAACCACGGCGAGATTCTATTTATTGCGGTGGGTACGCCGCCTTTACCCACAGGAGAGAGCGATACTCGCTACGTCGAAGCAGTCGCTCGGGGTATCGGCACCCATCTTCAAGGTGGTTACAAGGTGATTGTCAACAAGTCTACCGTGCCCATTGGCTCCGGTGACTGGGTACGGATGATCGTTCTCGATGGTATGGCCGAACGTCAGAAATCCTTAGCGGGTGATAGCGGCAGTGCCGATGTGACCCCAACGGATATTGTCGCTGAGTTTGATGTTGTCAGTAACCCCGAATTCCTGCGAGAAGGTTCGGCGGTCTACGATACGTTCAATCCCGATCGCATTGTCTTGGGTAGCAATGCCTCGAAGGCTCTGGCGATGATGCAAGAGTTGTACGCACCCATCACCCAGCGTAAATTTGCAGAAGATCCGTCGCTACCTGCCGTTCCGGTGGTGATGACCGATCTCAACTCCGCTGAAATGATTAAGTATGCGGCGAATTCTTTCCTGGCCACCAAAATTAGCTTTATCAACGAAGTCGCCAATATTTGCGATCGCGTCGGTGCGGATGTAACTCAGGTTGCCCAAGGAATTGGTTTGGATTCTCGCATTGGCGGTAAATTTCTTCAAGCAGGCATTGGTTGGGGTGGATCTTGCTTCCCCAAAGATGTGTCGGCTTTGGTTCACACCGCTGACGATTACGGCTACGAGGCTCAATTGCTCAAAGCGGCAGTTGAGGTGAATCAGCGTCAGCGCTTGTTAGCTCTGGAGAAACTGCAAAAAGAGCTGAAAATTCTCAAAGGAAAAACCGTCGGCTTGCTGGGTTTGACCTTCAAACCCGATACCGATGACATGCGCGATGCACCGTCCCTGCTGCTGATCGAAAATCTAAATCGTTTGGGGGCTAAAGTCAAAGCTTACGATCCGATCGTCTCTTCTTCGGGGTTGCGTGACGGTCTGACTGGGGTTTTAGTCGAAACCGATCCCGAGCGGTTGGCCGATGGCTGCGATGCGTTGGTGTTAGTCACTGACTGGAAGCAGTTCCAATCCCTCGATTACGGCAATATGGCTAAGCAAATGCAAAATCCCGTCCTCATCGACGGTCGGAACTTCCTCAATCGCGAGGAGATGGAAAAAGCAGGCTTCCGCTACGTTGGTATCGGTCACTAGGAAACTGGCGGGTAATATTACTTATGGAGTTTCGGGTAACGATCGAATTCTTGTTTTCTAACGAGTATCTCGTTTAGAGGCAACTTTTCAGGTAATGGCTATCTTCCAATCGATGCAACCCACCGATTGAGATTTATCGCTTAACTCTATATTCTCGAAAAGGGCAATCTACGAAAGGTTGCCCTTTTTGATTTTGGTGCTCGTTGTTACCGATTCTAAAAAATTCATGCGAACTCCCCAAAATCCCATCCCACCTCAACTCTCCACCCTAACAATCCGCGATCGCATTTTTCAGTGGGGCGATCGCACCTATTTAATGGGTATCCTCAACGTCACACCCGATAGCTTTAGTGATGGAGGACAGTTCGATACGGTGGATGCGGCTCTCCAGCAAGCTCGGCAGATGGTCGAGGCCGGTGCAGATATCATTGATGTCGGAGGGCAATCGACCCGTCCGGGGGCCGTTGAAATTTCCCTGGCAGAAGAACTCGATCGAGTAATTCCCACAATCGATGGGATTCGACAGTCAATGGATTCGATCGTCATTTCTGTCGATACGAGCCGATCGGAGGTGGCGCGGGCGGCTGTTGAAGCGGGGGCAGATATCGTCAACGATATAACCGGGGGACGGGGAGACTCGCAGATGTTACCCACGATCGCCGGGCTGGGGGTTCCTGCGATCTTAATGCATATGCGCGGTACGCCCCAAACCATGCAAACCCTCACCGACTACAAAGACTTGATGGGCGAAATCTGCCAGGTTCTTCAACATCAGGCGAATGCCGCCATCGAAGCGGGTATAGGGCGATCGAACATTATCCTCGATCCCGGTATCGGTTTTGCCAAAACCTACGAGCAGAATCTGATCGTTCTGCGAAATCTATCGCAGCTTCGCGCGTTGGAATATCCTCTCCTCGTCGGTGTTTCTCGAAAAAGTTTTATCGGTCGTATTCTCAACCGAGACGATCCCAAAGCACGAGTTTGGGGAACCGGGGCGGCTTGTACCGCAGCGATCGCCCAAGCGACAGATATCTTACGAGTTCATGATGTTGGGCAAATGTACGATATCTGCCGCGTGGCCGATGCGATTTTTCGGGATTAAGAGATTTCCATCCAACCGGATTCGATCTGAGACGATCGAGAACGAGTTGAACGCTCGCCAACTAGTTGACGAGCATTTAAAAGCGATAGTGACGATCGCCCACCCAGAGACTCACTGGAACCCCATGACCGCGATCGTCCACTTTCACTTCGACGACAAAAGAGCCTCCCGCGCGATCGCGAAGATTGCGAACCCGAATCACCTCGTTATTAACCTGTTGGTGCCGTTCTTCGCTCATGTAATAGGTTTCGAGACCGTAAAGAATTCGTCGTCCTTTGACTTGACCTTTGAGAGCAATTTGATTGCGGGCTAAATGTTGAGGCCGTTCGTCCCCGATCCGAACCGGTTGCCAGGGAAGGGGCGAGTCTGCATATCGAACGATGGGCGATTGGAGGGTGACGTAAAAGGTAAAATTACGACGTCCCCAATGGCGATCGAAAAATTGTTTGCTGCCGGGTAATCGCCTTAAATTTTCGGGATGGGAAATTTCGTAATTGAGTTCTCGGCGATCTCGCCCCATGGGGTTGGCAGAATTTCCCGCAGAGGTTTGCAGGACGATGGATTTTCCTGTCATGTAGGTATGAGCATCTTGAAGGGGGATCGAAACGGCCAGTACCGATTGCAGCAGCAAAGGAACCCACAATCGCCAAGATGACAACGGTTTTTTAGGTTGAGAGTTCGAGGGACTATCCGCAGCCGGTGAGGTTAGATCGTTACTCATGAAGCTTCCTCGCGAGTCAGCTCGATCTTCGATCGATGCTTAAGTTTTTTCTCGTTGCGCTCGAACCACAGTCCGGCAATTGTCACTCCGACACCACACGATACAAAAACAAGAGATTTTAAGATTAATCCCGTGTTATATTCGAGCATTCTGGATGCGATGCCCAGAACTAAAAATAATAGCCCTCCCCAAAAAGTCCGGCGACTTCCTAAAGTCAGACCATCTCGAATTAGAGCGATCGCCAAACAAAATAGCATAATATTAAAAACAATCGCGATCGCGATGGGAATTCTATCGACACTGAGATGCCAATAAGTGACGCACCCAGCGGTCATTAAAAAACAGGTAATAAGCCCGGTATTAACTGCTTTTATCTGGATAGATTTCCAGCTTTGGGGATGGAATCGAAACTGTATCCATCCCAGTATTGCTATACTACCTAGAATACCAACATCGAGTAATACCGGCAAGTTTTGTTGCCACTGTTGAAGACTCAAATCGGGTCGTTCGATATAATTCCATCGATTAAAAGAAAGACTGTAAAATAAAACGGCTAAAAAACAGACGGCTAAACTGCGGCTAGTAGCTTGGAAGCGCTCCGACGAAGAGAAACTCGACGATTTTTGGGGAAGACGCAACCGCCAAATTCCATCGCTATAACCCCATAGAAGAGCGGGAGGGAGAACGAAAGCCACCTCCACTAACCATCCTTGCCAGCGTAAGATAGCGACCGCTAGCGATGTCGCCATCGCTATGGCTCCCAAAGAAAAAATCGTGCGGGAACGACACCAATATGCAAGGGGAATAAAGAGGGAGGCTGCGACTAAAGACATATGACGAATTACCCATTGAATCCACGCCAATGTTTCCCAGCTACTCCGATCGAACGCCCCCAACCAATATCCAGTTTCTATTAGGAGAATGGCAAGAACGCCTAGAGATTTCAGACGCAGGCTAAAAGCCATCATCAAAACGCCCAATCCCCAAATCAGCAACAGTTCCCAAACCTTTCCACTTTCATAAAACATTTGGGACATCAGCATCATGTTCGCCCCTAAAATTAGCGCCCCGAGGATCAACAATCCTTGCCCCAAACTTCGGTAGGCTTTGGGTAGAGTCGTTGCGCGCCACAGATAGAATCCGGTGCCATTTACACCAACAAATAAACTCACCAGTATCATCGAGCGATACGCGCGAGGCCAAGTGTCCCAATGGGCGGTGGCAAAAGCGATCGCTCCCAATCCCATCAGAACGCCTCCCAAAGCCATGAGTATGGCAATAAAACGGTTTCGCGCCGCACTATCAATTTCTGCAAACTGATAGTGCTCGGCCAGTTGGGCGTAGGTTGACGAATCGATCAGTCCTCGATCTCGCCAGGTTTGGGCTTCTTGGCGCAGTTGGCGGCGAAACTTTTCGGAAACCATAAGCTTGCGGGGATTACCCGAGACTCGATAGAGATTCGACGCTGCCAAAGTTGCCTAACGCGAGAGTCGATAAAGATCGGGGATGCAAACCGTTAATGGCGAACATTATGGCAGTTTCGAGGGCGTGTTCTCTAATATTTTGGCTTAGCCTAGCAGACTGTGCTGTGATACACTCAAAGGCTTAACTTTTAAGTCTTTATTATCGACTCTATGTCCGATCTATACGTTGATTGGTCAGGCTACCACCAAAAAATCGAGCAACTCGCCGGACAAATTCATAACTCCGGATGGGAGTTCGATGGCATTCTCTGTCTTGCTAGAGGTGGACTTCGGGTGGGCGATTTGCTCTCTCGAATTTTCGATCGACCCCTAGCCATTTTAGCGGTATCCTCCTATGGCGGTGCGGGGGGAAAGACACAAGGAAAAATCGCCTTTTCCGAGCATTTGACCGCGACTGCCGCGAATTTGGGAAAGCGACTATTACTTGTAGACGATCTTGTGGATTCGGGTGTTTCTCTCGAGAGAACCCTTCAATGGCTTGCCGGTCGTTATGCTTCCCAAATCCAAGAGGTGCGGACTGCCGTACTGTGGCACAAAGCTCGATCGATCGTCGTCCCCGATTATTACGTCGAGTTTCTCCCAGATAATCCCTGGATTCACCAGCCTTTTGAACCCTACGAACAGATGAATCCCGCCCGACTCTGGGCTAAATACGAGCAATTATCAATTAAAGTCTAAACCCAATGGGATTTCACTCTCGCCAACGATCGATCCCCCCCATGCCGACGGTCAATATGTTGCCCCTGATGGACGTGTTGATGAGCATTTTGGCATTTTTTATTCTCATTTCTATGACTCTAACGCACCAGCAATTCGTTGTAGATGTGGAGTTACCGGGGGTTGGCGAGGGAACGACCGTTGGGACGGCTTCTGAGCCATTGATTGTGGGTTTGAACGCGCGGGGAGAGATTCTCATTGGAGAACAGGCGGTAACCCCAGAGCAGTTGCTCGCCACGATCGAAGCCTATTTAGCTGCAAACCCCAACAGTTCGGTGATGTTGCAAGCCGATCGCCGATCGTCTTACGAACAAGTACTTCAGCTACTGGGACGAATGCGCCAGGTGGGGGGAAAACGGGTTTCTTTGGCGATTAGTCCCCTGTAAGTAAAAGGCGAAAGGCGATCGGGGCAGTTTTTCACTAATTCAACTAACTCCGATTAATTTTCGTTTTAACTAGAAATTAGTTGCATTAAAGCGTTAAGATAGTTCGGGGATTAGCGATCTTCCGGTGGCTAGACCGGGTGCTTTTAAAAATATATTTCACTACCTCGAGATGAGTTGCAGCATTGCATTCGAAACAATCCCGAATGCTTCGGGTCTACCCTGTCAATCGACCGTTGCAGACCTCACCTAATGCGAAAAGCCTCCAAGATCGTACCCAAAAGATCGCACGAACCCTTAAGTTGAGGAGTTTTAAATTGATATGAAATGGATTAAGCACAGTTTATTAGCGGTGGCTTCAACCGCCTTTGCCGTCACCGTTGGCTGCGCCCAACAGCCTGCCGCAGAGCAAGGAGCAGAGCAAGGAGCAGGCCCAGGCGAATCAACCGAAGAAGTCGTCAACGTATACTCGGCGCGTCACTACGATAGCGATCGAACCCTGTACGACAATTTTACCGAGCAAACGGGCATAGACGTGAACCTCGTCGAAGGCAAGGGAGACGAGCTCGTAGAACGGATTAAATCTGAAGGCGAGAACAGTCCTGCCGATGTTTTCATTACCGTGGATGCCGGTCGTCTGTGGCGAGCACAAGAAGCCGGGATTATGCAACCGATCGAATCGGAAACCCTCGAAGCTGCGGTTCCCGAATATTTACGCGACCCCGAAGGGCGTTGGTTCGGACTCTCGAAGCGGGCGAGAATCATCGTTTACAACAAAGAAACTGTCGATCCCTCAGAACTGACAACCTACGAGGCTTTAACCGATCCCAAGTGGCAGGGGAGAATCATCGTTCGATCGTCTAATAATATTTACAATCAATCCCTCGTGGGTGGGATTTTGGCAGCAAACGACCCCGATGGGACGGAAGAGTGGGCAAAAGGGCTAGTGGATAACTTCGCCCGTCCCCCAGAAGGTAACGATGTGAGCCAAGTTAAAGCTGTTGCTGATGGCGTTGCCGATTTGGCGATCGTCAATAGCTACTATGTCGCTCGTTTGGCCAATTCCGACGACCCCGAAGATCGGGCAGTGATTGAGCAATTAGGGATGTTTTTCCCCAACCAGGACGATCGAGGTACTCACATTAATATTAGCGGTGCTGGCGTGGTGGCAAATGCCCCAAACAAGGAAAATGCGATCGCCTTTATCGAGTATTTAGTCACTCCTGAAGTCCAAACTCAGTTTGCTAGGAACAATAACGAGTTTCCCGTTGTTGAAGGAGCACAATTAGACAATGCCTTTTTAGAGGAATACGTTCCTTTTAAAGAAGATAACTTGAATGCCGCAACGGTCGGAGAAAATAATGCCGAAGCTCTCCAAATTATGGATCGGGCCGGCTGGAAATAGTCTGGTTTAAAACATCACCAAACCCGACGAAAAGCGATCGAGATAGCTCGATCGCTTTTCGTCTTTCACCAATGGTTATTAGCGATTACCGTTTCTTGCGCCGATTTTTTTTGACCTTCAGTTCTCCGAAACCCGATGGAGTATCTGAAGAATCATCTTGCGGTTGAGAGGGGTCGACCGTCGATTTTTCCGTTGGCGCTTCTGTTATTGTGTCTGGGGTTGATGGAGGAATTTCGGGTTCGATCGATTCCTTGCTAATTTCTTCTGAAATATCCGCTTTGGGGGGTTCGGTTTCCAATTCTGCCGTCTCTTCTATAATTTCCGCTGTTTGAGTTTCAAGCACCGCTTTGACCTCAGAAACAGTCGGAAGATCCGGTGTTGTCTCCTCCTCGACTTCAGGTGTTACCGTTGTGGCGTCTATGGTTTCCTCGACGGTAGCCTCGGGTATTACTTCTTCCACTTCGGGTATTGGAGAAGTGGTCGTTTCTTCCACAACTTCAGGTATTACCGTTGTGGCGTCTATGGTTTCCTCGACGGCAGCCTCGGGTGTTATTTCTTCCACTTCGGGTATTGGAGAAGTGGTCGTTTCTTCCACAACTTCAGGTGTTACTGTTGTGGCTTCTGTCTCCTCCTCTGCCGGTGTTTCAGTTGCCGAAATCACTATATCCGGTGCTGTGGCTTCGAC
>NZ_JADEXN010000170.1 GCF_015207075.1 Zarconia navalis LEGE 11467 | reverse complement strand
GTATTGAATCAGGGTGCATCTACCATTACGTTCTCCTGCGCCTTACCCACCCCCTCCGGACATTTTTCAAGTTTTGCGTACCGCAATGTGAGTCATTCTCTCGAGGGGTGTAGTATGACCTCTGTTTCCTATTCTTCTAACTTTGTATCCTTTATGTGGTGAATGACTTACGAAGAGTTCAGACGACCCAAGCATTCTCAAACGAAAAAAGTGAGACAATATGAGTCGAAGAAATGTGGCTAAAATAATACTTAGTTCGTCCTGGTGCTGCTTTGTGCAGACCCTCGAGCGATCCGAACGATAACCCCAAGCTCGGTAAAGTACAAAACTTCAACAGAGTCTGCGGTACCTAGGTCGCAAATCTAGCTTCTGTTGCCACATTTGAAAAAAGACGATCGGGGTTGCTCGCAACTGGTTCCCGCAACGCCCGATCCAGTTCGGTTTCAAGATAACAATAGTTTCGTTGCCCGATACTCTGCATTACGCTAGAGAAGTAAGCCAAATTTGTCCCCGAGCGCGATGGGAGCTGATGGCAAGCGAGAACCCGCAGGAGTGCAAAAGACACAGTTGTGACTCAGGAATTCCATATCTCCGTCACCCCCGTTGGGGTCGATGAATATTTAGTCCGCACCGAGCATCCATTGCCCGGTGTTCCCGTTGCGGAAGAGCAAATAAGCTGGCCGCTGGATGAATGGTTGACGATCGCGCGTCAACTGATGAACGATCCCCTCTCGCAACTGCTTCAGGGAAATCCATCGCGTTTGGAAAATCCTGGGGAATCCACCGAAGACTCCGAGCAACCCACCCTCAACTTAGTCACCTTGGGGCGAGAACTGCACAATGCCCTATTTCAGGGCAGTTTGCGCGATAGCTGGATGATGGCTCAGGCGATCGCCCAAAATCAACGACAGAAATTACGATTGCGGTTGGGACTTAAGGGACATCGCTTGCCGCGCCTGCCGTGGGAAGTGCTCAACGATGGCTATCGCACCCTGGCAACGGGAACGGAGGTTCTCTTCTCTC
Source organism: Zarconia navalis LEGE 11467 (assembly GCF_015207075.1). Classification (GTDB taxonomy): domain Bacteria; phylum Cyanobacteriota; class Cyanobacteriia; order Cyanobacteriales; family Geitlerinemataceae; genus Zarconia; species Zarconia navalis. The sequence goes on along the minus strand of NZ_JADEXN010000170.1, from coordinate 8,282 downwards.
GCTACTGGCCCACAACGAACGGTTTACCGGTTCCCCCGCTCCCCCCCCCGCCGACTTTGACCGATCGCATCTTGCGAATTTTAATGGTGGTCGCCGCGCCAACCGATCGCGAAAGTCTCGAACTTCGGCAAGAAGCCACGGAACTGCAAAGGGAACTCCACAGTCGATCGGATACGGGAAGTATCGCCGATATTCATCTGACTATTCTCGAACAGCCCGATCGAGCGACCTTAACCCACGCATTAGAACAGGGACAGTATCAAGTTTTACACTATGCCGGTCATAGCAATTTAGGCAATTCTGGAGGCGCAGTTTATCTGGTTAATAGCAAAACCGGAAGAGCCGAACCTCTCAGCGGAGATGATTTGGCTGGGTTGCTAGTCAATAACGGTATTCAGATGGCTGTTTTTAATTCCTGTCGCGGTGCTTACCTGCGCGCGGGGGAAACTCCGCCATCGGGAGAAGCAAACCTGGCTCAAGCTCTAGTCAAGCGAGGGATTCCGGCGGTTTTGGCAATGGCCGAATCGATTCCCGACGAGGTGGCACTTCACTTAACGCGGCTCTTTTACCGCAACCTCAACCAAGGACATCCCGTCGATTTGAGTTTGAGTCGGGCCAGGCAGGGACTTATTTCTTCCTATGGTTCCCATCAACTGTACTGGGCGCTGCCAGTTTTGTACATGCATCCGGCGTTCGATGGCTATTTGATTCGCAAGTCCGGATCGATCGATCGCGACGAACCGGAAGCGTTTTCTCCCCTAACTCCGATCGTCGCCCCAGTGGACTCGGGGACATCCATTGATGAAGTGGATCTCGAAGGGGCACTTCAAGAACTGGAATATCCCGATGTGATGGCTGGCGAAGAAGACGACGATGCCAAGGCAATTGTTGCGGAGTTGCTCGGCGAATTAACTCACCCGCCATCGCCAGAACCGCCCTCAGAAGTTGGAGATGTGGAAACGGAAGAGACTCCCAAACCTGATGAAGCGATCGAGTTGGAAAACGTTCCCCCTCCCTCACCCCTATCCGCACCCAGCATTGGTTCGGCAGTCGTTTCTACTCGCGAGGAGTCCGAGATGGTTTCCGAAATTGCTAAAGTACCCATCGATCCCACTCCGATACAGCCACCATCGAGGAAAAACTGGCTGCTTCCCCTGGCTGGGGCGATCGCGATCTTGGGTCTGGGAACGGTCATCTACCGACAACTTCCGCAGCCGGTTGCAACCTTACCGCCGCCATCAGAAGTATCTCCTACCCCAAATTCCCAACCCTTCAATGCCGATGCCTTAGCCAGCGGGGAAACCGGTGTCGTCACAAACACGGCGATCGAGCAATTTACAGCAGGAAACTTAAAGAATGGCGCGCTGGCGGTAGAAGCGCTACTCGATCGCAATGCTCTTCCCCAAGCCAAAGCTGCCCTGGATACTCTCGAAACTGTGCTGCCGGAATCCTTAAGCGACCATACCATTCTATTTCTTCAGGGGCGCATGGCATGGCAATTCATTCAAACTAGCGATACGAATACTAAGTTCGCTTTAGACGATGTCCGTCGGTATTGGGAAAGCAGCCTCAAAGCACAACCCAATTCCGTCCGCTATCGGCAGGCTTTAGGATGGGCGTACTACGCTCAAAATCAGTTCGATCGTGCCTATGAGAGTTGGGATTCGGCACGGACGACGATCGATCGGGGGGTGGCAGTAGATGAGAAAACCGGACAACCCATCGCCTTTGCCCCCAATTCGGAGATGGCATTACAAGTGGATGCGGGTTTGGCATTGGCGCTGATGAAATCCGCCCGCGCTGGGGGAAACATCCAAAAACAACCACAACAACTCAGCCAAGCCGTCGAACTGCGGCAACGGGTACTGACTGCCGCGCCGGCAACATTTTCAAGTACCGATACCCTAGCCAAAAATTGGCTGTGGGCGCAAGAAGCACTGCGTGATTGGCAAGCCCTGTTGCAATTGCAAGGCTAAGCAAAAACTGTCCCTCCCAGGTTCTTATTCCCGTTGAGTTCGGTCACGATCGAGACAGAAACGTTCTCAGAGGTGATGACGATGAACTCCCGAAACTTTAGTAATTTTATCGGCTTTACCGTGGGATTGGTTATCTTGATGTTGCTATCCTTTGGAGTTCTGCAATGGTTGCAGGTTCCTACGGGCAGTTTTCTCGATTGGGTTATCGGGGCGGCCAGTTTTTGGTGGTTGATGGCGATCGTCACCGTTCCCTGGAATATTCATTTCAGGGCGAAAGCGGTGCTTGCGGGTGCGGCAGAATCTCAGGAGAGAGGGATTGCTGTAGACGATCGCCAAGTGCAGTACACCAGCTTGGTGGCGCGGCGATCGTTTTGGGCGGCGATCGCCCTGCACGTCTTTTCGGCGGCGGGGTTGTACGCCCTCGCCGCCGCCGGAATCAGCGCGATTGGCTACATTAGTTCCGGGGCGACGCTGCTATTTACGGCGTTACGTCCAGCGGTGGCCTTCTATCAATATTTAACCGATCGGTTGAGCAATATCGGTCGTCAGTTTCGCTATCCCCGCGAAGATATTGTCGAAGTGCGCCATCGTTTGACATCTTTGGAAGACGTATGCGCTCGCCTCGAATTGCAACTCGATATCCATCGAGATGAGTCTTTTGCCGCGAGTCAAATTCGATCGATCGAGTCGGTACGGGGCGATCTATCTCGATTGGCAACCGCTCACGAAGACTTGCGCGCCACCAACCAAGCCGAACACGATCGCCTCGCGCGAGAAGCCCGAAATGCGATCGCCCAACTCACCACCGACGGTCAATTTCTCGATAACGTCCGGGAAATTATTCGCTTTTTCAAAACGGCATAATAATGCCGCTGTGCGATCGCTAAGATCGCAACCCAATACTGACAAAAAAGGACAGTCCCAAACGGAACTGTCCGTGAGATTTAAAATTGATGGAATAGATATACAACTACATTTATTCGTACGATCTCTCTCATACAGAATCGCTTCGGTTCGGCAACTTCAAAGAGACAGGGCGGCGAACGATATAGTTCGTTCCCCGATAAGTTGTCATGGTTTTAAACTCTAATGTATCGATTTTATGAGGGTTAGATGCGTAAGAGGCACGACGGTAGGAGGACTTCATTTCTGTTGCGTTGGAATGGCTTACCTTTCTATCTTTTGTATTTTTATACTGTTGTAGTGCGATCGAGATTTGCGTTTGAAGTGACAAAGATTAGCGGTGCTCTCGATGTAGATTACAGTCGTTTGAAGGAGAATGTGATAGTAGCCCCTACTATCACACACATTTTTCAAGGGCACTCCCTCAGATATATCTAAATGGTATATTGAGTCATGAATTTAAAATTCATCAATGTACGGCTGCGTCCCCAGTACAAAACAAGTTTGGCATTTTTTGGCACTGACAATCTAGAGAAAAGCTCTGGTTGCAAACTTCGATCGCCATTTGACTCCCACTGATAAATGGTTAGGCATTCTCGTGGCAATGACGGAGTATCGCCACATTTGAAAACTTCGATCGCATCTCCTTATACTGCACAAAATTTGTGTAATTTCGCCGAAATTGACCCAAACCATGAGAAAAAATCGGGATATTTTTGAACGAATTGACAGGGGTTTGGGAGGCTGATAAGCTTGATTTAATGGCGAAGCTATGTCTTTTTTTAGTACAAAAACCAAATATTTCTCAAATGTCGCTTCACACCCATTGCAGAAATATCCCGGACGGCATGACTTATTCATCGCACCCAATTTCTTCCCTCTCCCGGAAAAATTGAATGGGGAGATCGACAAGATCGACGATCGCCAGATGATAGGGTTGGGTGAATGCCATCGTCACCATGCCGCAAGTATGGGTTGTTTCTCGGTAGTAAATGGCCAGAGTTCCCGCTTCAATTTGTGCTGATTCGATTTCGATACCGTATCCGCCACTGTTGCGTTCCCCCATCCCCACCGCCACGATCGTCTTTTGGGTAAAGTCAATTTCGGGAATCGGCGGAATCGGGATTTGATTGCCGTGCAACTCTCTCCAAAAAGCATTCCAACTGTCTCGAGCTGAGATTACCCGTGCGAAGGGTTCGGAAATGCCGGAATAACTGCCGCGTTCGAGGGTTTCAAATGGCATCTGATTTTGGACAATATTTTGGGCGATCGTTGTTGCGGGGGCTGATAATGCACGATCGGGAAATAGTTGCCACAGTTGCAGAGCTGCGATGCTCGATATAACCAAAAGCGAGCCCCAGTTTTTCGCGATCGAGATCCGGTGTCGGGTCATATCATCCATGAGTTCGAGTCAATTGCAAACTTACGCGATATGGCTGATGACATATCGTTACTGACATGATATGTGAAAATATCCGCCAAATGGCTGATGACAGTCTGGGATCGATTGAGGTTATATATACATATACACCCTGAAACCAATACCGAGTCATGCTCCCACCGCTTACCAAAACTGGTGGGACTTTTTATTTGCAAGCAATCGACGTCGCCCACGGCGATCGGTTTCGGGGAATCGGGAGAGGGGAACCATCGCAATTTCCCCCTCTCTGTGCTCTCTTCTACATCCCTCAGATTAAGGACTCGACGTGGGAAGTGCTGGAGAACTTTCAGATTGCATTGCCGGTGCAGACTCCGGTCGCGATCGATCGAGGGTTGTCGAAACCAACGTGTAACCCAAATAAGCCGGGAGAGCGAGGGCTGCAATAGCCACGATCGCGCCCAACCAACTCAGCGGATTGGACTTAGAACCGTAATAAGAACGATAGGGATCGATTTTTAGATATTCCGATTCGAGAATTTGAGCCATGGCGATCGGACGCTTGAATCGAACGCGGCAATCGTCTAGCTTTTCGAGTAAAATCCAGCCGGCTTCTGCTTCCTCATCCCGCAGTTTTTGCAAGATCGTCGGATCGCGAAACAACTCCCGACTGGTCCGAACGATCTTATATTCCCAGCCGACGAGACGAGGATCGACCAAACCCTCGGGTTGTGGGTGGGGTGACGATTGCAGATCGCCGTTGGACTGGGCAATATCTGAGTGGGGTAACTGAGACTGGGGCAAATCCTCTTGCCAGATTTCTTTTTCCGTATTGTAGTGGGTCAAAAATTCTTCCTCCTCCTCATGGCTCTGCTTTGTCGCCTTTTGCTGCCAATACAGCCACCCTCCGGCGATCGCACCTTCAATACCCAAACTACCGACCAAGAGACTCCAGACTAAAATTTCGAGCATCGTTCCTTAAAGATTGAGTAGAGATTGGATAAGACTTGGATTGCCATATCTCTGCACGCGATCTGAGGCTTGGAGTCCGGAGCGATCGACAATCGCGCACCCTCGATCGTGCCTCGTATCTTACCATTTTGCGTCGGAGGAAAACCCGTACGAGTCACCCGAATCTAGAGCAACCCTAACTGTTTGAGGGCATCTTCGGCCGCCTTTTTCTCTGCTTCTTGCTTGCGGCGACCTTTGCCGCGTCCGTAAACCCGATCGTTTACCCGAACTTGGGCGACAAACTCTTTGGCATGGTCGGGTCCGGTTTGTTTGACAATAATATACTCGGGGTTTGGCTTATAGCTGTCGGGAAAGTGAGCGTGTACCCATTGCTGAAACAGGTTTTTGGAGTCGATGAAACTTTGAAGCGATCCTGAAGATTGAGAGTGCATCCTCTGCTCGACCAATGCTGTAAATACATCGCCAACGTAATCGCGCACCGCCTCAATACCCGCTTCCAAAAAATAGGCGGCAATGAGTGCCTCGAAGGTATCGCTAAGGATCGCGGGACTTTCGCGTCCGCCATCAAGTTCGGCCCCCCGCCCCAAACGAACGATCGCTCCAATTCCCATCTCCCGACCCAGTTGACCTAATTGTGTTTCATCAACCAGTGCCGATCTCGTCCGCGTGAGTTGTGCTTCGCTCATTTGCGGGTAGCGAGCATAGAGGAGTTCCCCCACCAGAAATCCCAATACGGCATCGCCGAGAAACTCCAGCCGTTCGTTATGAGTTTCGGTAGGATGCTCGTTGACATACGATCGATGGGTGAGTGCCAACTCGAGGAGTTGACTATCTCGAATGGGAGGCGGCAGATAAGACATTGAGGCGATACCCGTTTTAGGTTTTAGGTTTTAGGTTGCGCGATTTTAGATTTTAGATTCTTTTCCTTTCCCTTGACCGTCTGCGAGCGCAAGTTTTCGAAATGAGAGAGAAATCCTAGATCTCGATCGTTCGATAGATTTTTGGGGGACACCGTAAAATTAACTAAATTTTAACGATTGCCTCTGTAAATTTACGCATATAATCAGATCGCTCGGATATTGGTTTCAGGGTAAATACGCAAAAGCGACTCATTCAGAAACCATGGGTGACAAGTTAAGCAATTTGCTCCAATGTCAAGTTGACTGGTTTGAATCCTTCAACCCCAAATAGATAAAGGGTTTCAACGATATGACTCTTGTACGCGGGGGCACTTCGACAGGCTCAGTGACCGGGGGCGGCGTAACGCCCCCGGCGGGAGGGCGAAGCCGAAGGCGGAGGGTTGGGGGGAGACCCCCGCGCGTGCCGGGTTTTCAGTCGATTATTGCAAAGTTGACAAAGTGAATACCACCTTAACTTGTCACCCATGTTCAGAAACTGATGCGTTTTCGCACCCAATAAAGGAGATCGTATAGGTAAGATGCGATCTCTTTTCGCTTTGAGAAAGCTCGCCCAGACCGCAGGTCTGGGCGAGCTTCATTTCCCAATCTCCAATTTACTATTTCTGCGAATATTCCCAAATTTTCGTCTGGGCGAGGGAATACACCGATGTCTCGTAGGGGACTTCTTCCAAAAATGCGATCGCCTCGTTAATCTTACCCGCCCGCGCCCGATCGCTCGCTTGCTTTAACATCCATTTGGCGCGAATCTCCTGCTTTTGCCGATACTCTTCTAACTTGGGCCCGATACGATCGAAGGCTGCCGTACCCGAGGGCACCCGTTCTAGCGCCGTCAGCGCCCCGGTAAAATCATTTTTTCCCGCCAGTGCGTAAGCTTCTCGTACCGATTGATAGGCGATCGTTTCCTGCTGAAGGCGCTGTTTCTTCTGGTATTCGGAAAATTTGGGCTGTATTTTCGCGTACAGGGTCGTGTCGGGGGGAACCTCTTGCAGAGCACTCAGCGCCCCGTCAAATTCTCCCACAGCTGCGAGTCGGTAAGCTTCCTCCACCCACTGGTGCGCTTCCACCTCCCGTTTGATTTGCTGTTTCTCCTGGTATTCGGCGAGTTTAGGCTGTATTTTCGCGTGAAGTGCGGTTCCTTCAGGAACTTGTTGCAAGGCATCTAGCGCCCCGGTAAAGTCTCCTAAAGCTGCTAAATCGTAGGCATATTGTACCCATTCCCGAGAAACCGCCTCTCGTTTGAGTTGTTGCTGTTGCTGGTATTCGGCGAGTTTAGGTTTAATTTGGGTGTAGAGTTTGGTGCCTCGGGGGATTTGTTGCAGTGCTTGCAGCGCCCCAGCATAATCGTCTTGCGCGGCTAAGTCATAAGCTTGCTGCACCCACTGTTCCCCTTGGATTTCCAATTGGGCGAGGGAATCTTTCACCATGGGTTCGAGTTTTTGCTGCCACACGTCGAGATTGGGCATTTCGTCGGCGTGTCGCAATACCGCTTGCCATTCGCCCCGCGAAAATGACCGTTCGACTTCAACAAATTTGAAGCTAGCGGCTTGCCAATCTTTCTGCCACTGGGCGATGGTTTCCCGCGCTTCGATCGAGTTTGCCAGGATGATGGCTTGTTGGAAGTTTCCCGCCTCGTATTCTTGGGTGGCTTTTGCCAAGATTTCCGCTTCTTCCTGGGGCAAATCGTAGAGCATGTATGCCCCAGCGGCGATCGTCATCAGGTTCGCGGCAAGACCGACGCTGACTCCCGTCCACAAGACCGTAGCATAGCGAGATTTCCCTGGCTTGGGTAGCTGGGAGGTTTTGGCAATGCCCCCAGAGGATGAGGATGGCACGATCGAAGATGCCGCCACATCGATGACGGTGTTGCCATCAGCTTGAAGGCGAACGTTCGATCCGGCAGTCTCGGGAGAATTGAGCGCTGAAGCCAGCAGTTTGGGGACGGCATCGGGATCGACTTTGCCAACACCAGAAAGCACAACGGAACGATCGATTTTTTGGGGATCGTAGCTGGGGTTAGTTCGCGAAGATTCGTCGGGTAAAAATACGTCCATCACCGCAAACCAGCCGTCGGATTGCTGCACGATCGCACCTTGGACGGGTCGGGTTTTTTGGGATTTGGAGTCGGGTAAGTTG
>NZ_JADEXN010000169.1 GCF_015207075.1 Zarconia navalis LEGE 11467 | reverse complement strand
GACTACGGCCATTTATTTCGGCGAATTGGCGGTTCGTTCCATCAAAGCAGCCTGCTATTAACCAGTCGAGAAAAGCCCCAGGAAGTGGCAATTTCCGAAGGAGAAAGTTTGCCGGTACGCAGTTTGCAACTCACCGGTTTGCAGTCGGCGGCGTTAAAAATTTTGCAGGATAAAGGAGTCACGGGAACCCCCGATCGACTTATAGAATTGGTGGATCTATACGGGGGCAGTCCTTTAGCCTTAAAAATTATTGCCACCTCGATCGTTCAACTTTTTTCTGGCAGCGTTTCCGATTTTCTAGCCCAGGGTACGACGATTTTCAACGGTATTGGGAAACTGCTAGAAACCCAAATCGATCGCCTTTCGGAATTCGATCGCACGATTGTTTTTTGGCTGGCGATCGAACGCGAACCGATAACGATCGCCCAATTACGAGAAGATATCCTTCCGGAACCTTCCCTGTCTCGATTGCTCGAAAGTTTGGAAAACCTGAAACATCGATCGCTTGTCGAAACTGTTGACGGGGGATTTACCCTGCAAAACGTGGTGATGGAATACATTCTCGATCGCCTTGTAGAAGAAGCGATCGCTGAAATTCATACCCATCAATTTGACGTTTTAGATCGATACACCTTCATCAAAGCCACCGCCAAAGATTACATTCGCGAAACCCAAACCCGGTTAATTCTAAAGCCGATCGCCGATCGATTTTCTAGCGACTTCGAGCCAATTCGAGCGAGTCTCGCCGCCCTGAAAACCACATCACCTCGCGGGAATTCCTACGCCGCCGCCAACCTTTTAGATCTACTCCTCTACTTCAATAAAATCCTCGATCGAGTGGATTTTTCTGGCTTAACCATCCGCCAAGCCTACCTCCAAGGCATGACTCTACACGAGGTCAATTTCCAGGGTTCCCACTTCCAAGATTGCATCTTTTCCAACTTTCTCAGCAGTGTCTTTACCGTCGCCTTCAGCCCCGACGGCACCCGACTCGCCACCGGAGAAGCGCGGGGGGAAGTGCGGGTTTGGGATGTCGTCACGGGCAAACCCTTACTGGTGTTACCCGGACACACCGCCTGGGTGCGATCGGTCGCCTTCAGCCCCGATGGTTCGATCCTCGCCAGCAGCAGCGAAGATCGAACCATCCGTTTTTGGGAAATCCCCAGCGGTCATTGTGTCAACGTGTTGCGCGGACACGACGATCGGGTACGCGCCATTTCCTGGAGTCCCGATGGCAAAACTCTTGCCAGTAGCAGTTACGATCGCACCATTCGCCTGTGGGATACCCAAACCGGAGAGTGCCGCGAGAAACTAACGGGACATCGCCATCGCATCTACACCGTTGCTTTCAGCCCCGATGGTGCAACCCTCGCCAGCGGCAGTCGCGATCGCGCTATTAAATTATGGAATGTGGCAACGGGTCTGTGTTCGGCCACCTTAGAAAGCCATCTCGGGGGGGTGAGTTCCGTAGCATTTAGCCCCGACGGTACGTTACTCGCCAGCGGCAGCCGGGACAAAACCCTGAAACTGTGGAACCTCGAAACGGGGGAAATGCTGCGTACTCTCACCGGACACAGCAACGGTGTCGCCCTGATTCGCTTTCATCCCAACGGGCAACTCCTCGCCAGCGGCGGTATCGACAATACCACTCGCCTCTGGAATCCCCAGACGGGAGAATGCCGACAACTCCTATGCGGACATCAGGCATGGGTGCATTCCCTCGACTTTAGCCCCCAAGGTGACATTCTCGCCAGCGGCAGCGTCGATGGGGCGGTGAAGCTGTGGAATATCGAAACGGGGGAATGTCTGACCACTTGGCAAGGGTACGATAGCAGCATTAAATGCGTCGCCTTCAGCCCCGACGGAAACCTCATTGCCAGCGGTAGCGACGATAAAATCGTCCGGGTTTGGGACACAGCTACGGGGGAATGCTTGCACGCTTGGCCCGACCATATCGGGGTGATATTATCGGTGGCGTTCAGTCGAGACGGTCGCTTTCTCGCCAGTGCCAGTAGTAGTATCGATCGCACCATTAAAATTTGGGACGTGCGGGAAGGTCGCTGCTGGCAAACCCTCACCGGACATCGTGGGGCCGTTTGGCGAGTGGCATTTAGTCCCGACGGCACGCGACTGGCCAGTTGCAGCAGCGATCGCACCATTAAAATCTGGAGTGTATTCGGGTCGACTCCCCCCAAAACCCTCACCGGACATTCCGAAGGTCTCAACTCCGTCACATTTAGCCCCGATGGGACGCGCCTTGTCAGTGGCAGCGACGATCGCACCATCCGTCTGTGGGATACTCAAACCGGGGAAGTCGCGAATATTTTGACCGGACATGGGGATTTTGTCCGTACTGTCATCTTTAGCGGCGACGGTACGCAACTCATCAGCGGCAGCGACGATCGCACCATCCGCCTGTGGGATACCCAAACTGGGGAATGTTTGCAGGTGTTGTCGGAGTTGGGCAGCGGCATTCATCAGGTGACCCTCAGTCCCGACGGCAGCATCCTCGCCAGTACCAATGCCGATCGCACCGTCCAACTCTGGAATTGGCCTGCAAGCACTCCCCTAAGACCCCTTACCGGACACACCCACATCGTTTGGTGGAGTGCGTTTCGTCCCGATGGAAGGGCGATCGTGACGGGATCGGAGGATGAAACAATGAAAGTCTGGGACGTAGAAACGGGGAAATGTCTGCGAACGATCGAACTCCCCGGCCCCTACGAAGGCTCAAATTTGACCGATGCCACCGGACTCACCGAACCCCAAAAATCGGCATTGCAAGCCTTGGGGGCTGTTGTTCGGTAACTAGCGTTCAGCCATCAGCATTCAGCATTCATTTTGGATTTTGGATGGGTTCGATGGCGATCGCGAACAAAATGATTTTGTATTTTGTATTGATGCGCCAACAGCTCGATGACAAGTAGCGAAAAAAATGAAACATCACGGTAGATTTATCGCTTTGAGTGGGTCGATCGATACCACGCCGAAATCGGTTTGTGACAGGCGCGATCGCATCAGTGTAATCCAATCCCCCAGGCTCAGCACCTCCACTCCAGCTCGATGGTGGATTTCAGACATTTGGGTTTTGTTGCAGCCATCACGATCGTAGCTGTCGCCAAGGCGGTTAGGACACGTGAGAAATCAAGCTCGAGTTAGCATTTTCTTCTCTCCCCCAGCCTCCCCTGCTTCCCCTACTCAATTCGGGGTATCCCTACATCCCCCGATCGCCCCATTCTCAAAGGCAGTGGTAAGATGTAATGAAAATATAAAGTTAGCCAGATAGCATCGAAAGACACAGACTTTCACTATCTGATGCAAAAACAATTTACCTTAGTCCGGCCTACACCTTTCCCCCACCATGCTGAAAAATCTGTTCGGCGATCCCAATACGCGCAAGCTGAAAAAATACCAACCCCTCGTCGTCGATGTCAATCTGCTCGAAGAAGACATTCACCCCCTCACCGACGACCAACTGAAGGGGAAGACCGCCGAATTCAGACAGAAGCTCGCCAAAGCAACCTCTGACGAGGAAACCAACGACATCCTCGCCGACATTCTCCCAGAAGCCTTTGCCGTCGTCCGAGAAGCCTCCCGGCGGGTGCTGGGAATGCGTCACTTCGACGTGCAAGTTTTGGGGGGGACGATCTTACACGAAGGACAAATTGCCGAGATGAAAACCGGGGAAGGAAAAACCCTGGTTTCGACCTTGCCGGCATACCTGAACGGATTGACGGGGAAAGGGGTTCATATCGTCACCGTCAACGATTACCTCGCTCGTCGGGACGCGGAATGGATGGGACAAGTGCATCGATTCTTGGGATTGTCCGTGGGTCTGATCCAACAGGGTATGAGTCCCGAAGAGCGCCGCAGTAACTACAATTGCGACATCACCTACTGTACCAACTCCGAACTGGGATTCGACTACCTGCGGGATAATATGGCCACGTCCATGGCCGATGTGGTGCAGCGCCCCTTCAACTATTGCATTATTGACGAAGTCGATTCGGTTCTGGTGGATGAAGCCCGCACGCCGTTGATTATTTCCGGTCAGGTGGAACGCCCCAGCGAGAAATACATTCGCGCGGCCGGGGTCGCCCAGATGTTGGAACCGGGAACCGAGGAAGAACCGAAAGATTACGAAGTAGACGAAAAGGCACGCAACGTGCTGTTGACGGACGAGGGCTTCGCAAGATCGGAAGAGTTGCTCGGAGTTAGCGACCTTTACGATCCTAACGACCCCTGGGCGCACTATATTTTTAACGCCATTAAAGCTAAACAGCTCTTTATTAAAAACGTTAACTACATCGTCCGCAACGACGAGGTGACGATCGTGGATGAGTTTACCGGGCGGGTAATGCCAGGTCGTCGCTGGAGTGATGGTTTGCACCAGGCGATCGAAGCCAAAGAAGGGGTGGAAACCCAACCGGAAACCCAAACCCTGGCCACGATTACCTATCAGAACTTTTTTCTGCTGTACCCGAAACTGGCGGGAATGACGGGAACGGCAAAAACCGAAGAGGCGGAATTCGAGAAAATCTACAACCTCGAAGTCACCATTGTTCCCACCAACCGTCCTCCGAAACGGCAAGACCTTTCGGATGTGGTGTACAAAAAAGAAGAGTGGAAGTGGAAAGCTGTCGCCCAGGAATGCGCCGAGATGCACGATACCGGACGGCCGGTCTTGGTGGGAACCACCAGCGTGGAAAAATCGGAAGTCCTGTCTCGCCTCCTCAGCGAACTCGAAGTGCCCCACAACCTCCTCAACGCCAAGCCGGAGAACGTGGAACGGGAATCGGAAATCGTCGCCCAAGCCGGTCGCCGGGGAACCGTGACCATTGCCACGAACATGGCCGGTCGGGGAACGGATATCATCCTCGGTGGAAATGCCGAATTTATGGCGCGTTTGAAGGTGCGGGAATACCTGATGCCCCGAATCGTCAAGCCCGAGGATGAAGGGGAGTTCGGCTCGAGTGTGGCGGGGATGAAAAAGCGATCGAAAGCGCAAGGTTTCGATGCAGTGAAAAAGCCCAAGACTTGGAAGGTCTCGCCGCAGATTTTCCCGACGACGCTTTCCCCGGAAACCGAAGCCCAACTCAAGGAAGCCGTGGAATTTGCCGTGAGTGAGTACGGCGAACGCAACCTACCGGAGTTGGAGGCAGAGGATAAGCTGGCGGTGGCTTCGGAAAAAGCCCCCACTGAAGATCCGGTGATTCAGAAAATCAGAGATGTGTACAACGCCATTCGCCAAGAATACGAAGCCTTGACCGATCGCGAACACGATGAAACGATCGAACTCGGCGGCTTGCACGTCATCGGCACCGAACGCCACGAATCGCGCCGGGTGGACAACCAATTGCGCGGTCGGGCCGGACGGCAAGGGGACCCCGGTTCGACTCGCTTCTTCCTGAGTTTGCAAGATAACCTATTGCGGATTTTCGGCGGCGATCGGGTATCGGGATTGATGGATGCCTTCCGCGTAGAAGAAGATATGCCCATCGAATCGGGAATGCTTACCCGTTCCCTGGAAGGGGCGCAGAAAAAGGTGGAAACCTACTACTACGACATCCGCAAGCAGGTGTTCGAGTACGACGAGGTGATGAACAACCAGCGGCGCGCCATCTATGCCGAACGCCGTCGGGTTCTCGAAGGACAAGACCTCAAGGAACAGGTAATCGTTTATGCAGAGAAGACGATGGACGACATCGTGGATGCCTATATCAATCCCGAGTTGCCCTCCGAAGAGTGGAACCTGGATAAACTCGTGAGTAAGGTCAAAGAGTTCGTTTACTTACTTGCGGATCTCGAACCGAGCCAAATTGAAGATTTATCGGTGGATGAAATTAAGACCTTCCTCCACGAACAAGCGCGGATCGCCTACGATATCAAAGAAAATCAGGTCGATCGTCTCCAACCGGGTTTGATGCGCCAAGCGGAACGCTTCTTTATCTTGCAGCAAATTGATACCCTGTGGCGAGAACACTTGCAGCAAATGGACGCGCTGCGGGAGTCGGTGGGATTGCGCGGTTACGGCCAGAAAGACCCCTTAATCGAATACAAGAGCGAAGGGTACGAACTGTTTTTGGATATGATGACCGATATTCGCCGGAACGTGGTGTACTCGATGTTCCAGTTCCAGCCGCAAGCGCAACCCAAAGCTCAAGCTCAATCGGAGATGGTTTAGAATCGACCGCTCGGGGAATTCGACCGAAGTCAAGGAATTATCTGACATCAAAAAGTGCGATCGCTCTAATATTGGTGAATGGGAATTTCGATCGTAAAAGTCGTTGCTTCGCCCGGTACGGACTCGCATTGTAGTTTGCCTCTGTGGCGATCGACAATAATTTGATAGCTAATCGATAAACCCAATCCCGTCCCCTTACCAATGGGTTTCGTGGTGAAGAAGGGATCGAATAGCTTGGTACGAACCTTCTCGGGAATTCCCGACCCGTTGTCGGCGATGGCAATTTGCACCCAGTTTTTATTCGTCACTTCGGTGCGAATCCAAATTTTGGGTTCGAGATCGTTCCTTTTCCCCGTTGTTTCTTCTAAAGCATCGATCGCATTGGCGAGCAGATTCATAAACACCTGATTGAGAGGTCCGGGGTAGCAATCGACTCGGGGTAGGGAACCGTATTCTCGCACGATCTCGATTTGGGAACGATGGGGTGTAGCTTTGAGGCGATGGCGTAATAGTGTCAGGGTACTGTCGAGACTTTCGTGAAGATCGATATCCTTCACTTGGGCTTCATCTAAGCGGGAAAAAGTGCGCAGAGACCGAACGATTTCGCAAATGCGATCGGTCCCCACCTTCATCGATTGGAGTAATTGGTCTAAATCTTGTCTCAAAAAATCAATATCGATCTCGTCTCGTTCTGCTGCAATTTTGTCCGTCGGATCGGGATATTCTTGTTGGTAGACTTGCAGCAATCTCAATAAATCGTTGGTATACTCGCTCGCGTAGGTTAGGTTGCCATGAATGAAACTAACTGGATTATTGATTTCGTGGGCAATTCCGGCGACCATTTGCCCCAAACTCGACATTTTTTCTGTCTGTATTAGCTGGAGTTGGGCTTGTTGCAGTTCCTGCAATGCTTGCTGCAATTCCTGATTTTTGGCTGCCAACGCCAGTGCTGATTTCTGCCGTGCGGTTTCGGCGTGCTTGTGCTGGCTGATATCCTCAAAGGTTCCGGTATAAAACGATTTTCGAGCGACATGCACTTCCACAATCGTTGCTTTGAGGTAAAACTTAGAGCCATCCCCTCGCAATCCGATGAATTCTCGACATCTTTCCCCCAGCCATCGATCGAGATCGATCGCCCCCACTTCCCCGTCTTCTTGCAAAAGCTGGTACATGAATTTGCCCGCTAATGCTTCTTGGGAATAGCCGAACATTTCTTCGGCACTGGGGTTGAGGGTGAGAATTTCTAAATTCGGTTTGGCAAACGTAATCATGCCGTTGATGGCGGTATTGACAATCGCGCCGGTGCGCGTCACCGCGTCTTCTAAGGCTTCGATGGCTTGGTTGTAGCGATCGGCAATCACCCCGACTTGAGTAAAGGGTTCAACCGGCACTCGCAAGCTCAAATCTTGGGTTTTGCGTTGCGTTTCCATTGCCGCCAACAAATCGTAGAGATCGGTTCTCGCGCCGTGTTCGGAAATATTTAAGCCGATCCGTTCCTGCTGGGGAGAAACGCGCAAGGGGAAAAAATGAGCGACCGTCCGCAGAACCAAGTACGTTATCCCAAAAGCCCAGACAAACCCCACTGCAATCCCGAGCAACTGCACCCCAAGTTGAGCGTAACGACTCAATTCGGTACTCGGCAACGGCGATCGTCCGAACAAGGCAACGGCTAAGGTTCCCCAGATACCCGCACCGCCATGAACTGCGATCGCCCCGACTGCATCGTCGATTTGCCAGCGTTCGAGCCAATAGGAGACCAGCACCATCACCGCACCGCCCCCCACACCGACCATCGCCGAAATCGGAGTACTCACCACATCGCAGCAGGCAGTAATCGCCACTAACCCAGCCAAAGAACCATTGATGAGGAGTTCGACTTCCAAAATTCGGTGCTGTAACCAACCAATTGCTCCGGCGATCGTCATTCCCGTTGCCCCGGCGAGAATCGTATGCACCAGAATTGCCGGAACGCGATCGTCGAAGGTCAGAGTGCTGCCGCCGTTGAAGCCTAGCCACCCCATCCACAACAACAGGGTTCCCAACACCGAAAGCTGGATGTTCGAGCCGTGAATCCTGCGCGAGCCGGAAGGGGAAAAACGACCCGTCCGAGGGCCGATAACAAGCAGAACTGCCAGAGCAATCCACGCTCCAATACCGTGAACGACGGTAGACCCAGCAAAATCAACAAACCCCAGTTTACTCAGCCAGCCCAACGATGTATTGACATCGTTCCCATTCCAAACCCAATGACCGAAAACAGGGTAAATCAGACCCGACGTTAAAATAACCACGATCGCGTAGGCTTCAAATTTCATCCGCTCGGCAACCGCTCCCGAGACGATCGTGGTTGCAGTCGAGCAAAACATGGCTTGAAATAAAAAGAAAGCAGTTGGCGCTGGAGCCTCAAAGTTAAGAGAAAAGCCCGTCGTGCCGAGCCATCCTGCCCGAGAAGCCCCAAACATGAAGGCATACCCGAACAACCAAAAGCAAATGACTGAGATACCAAAGTCGGCTAAGTTTTTGATGGCGACGTTGATGCTATTTTTGGAGCGCGTCAAGCCGGATTCGAGACACATAAATCCGGGCTGCATCAGGAAAACCAAAGCCGAACAGACTAATATCCAAATCATGAGTTGTCGAAATTTTGAAATACGAAGGAGAAGTCTTTGAGTCGATTAGACATTAGGCACGAAAAACATTTGTCGATCTTAAAAAGAAGATCCAATATCGTGGAAACTTAGTTTTTTGAAATTCAAACCCCGTTCTTCTTTGAAAAGCCACTAGATTATCGCGCTATCTTAATCCTGCTTCTTCCTTCTATTGCAACCATAACCGATCGTCCCGCCTCGCTCTTAAAAAACATCGAAAAACGTCAAAAAAATCGCCCCAATAAAAAGCGCCCTCCCCGTTTCGGAGAGGGCGCTTTTTAAGCTTTAGACCTGAGTATCAGAGTCCAACTTAGAGATATTCTAAATTAGCCGTTGATAGCAGGAGCAGTCAAAGCCACGGGGGCGGACTCGCCAGCAGCCAAGTCTAAGGGGAAGTTGTGAGCGTTGCGCTCGTGCATGACTTCCATTCCCAAGTTGGCGCGGTTGATGATGTCAGACCAGGTGTTGATCACGCGACCTTGGCTATCGAGAAC
>NZ_JADEXN010000168.1 GCF_015207075.1 Zarconia navalis LEGE 11467 | reverse complement strand
CCCATTCCCCATTCCCCATTTCCCATTCCCTATTAGAGAGAATAACGACTCACCCATTATTATATTCATTGTTCATTCCCGATTTCATATGCAACTTGTCTGGAGAGCGATCGGTCTTGGTATCTTAGCACTGCCTTTAGTGGCATACAGTCGCGGGTATTGGCAGCGTCCCCCGCGCGCCAATCTCGATCGGGTTTTATTCGAGGGGGTTTCCTATCGCCGCGAAGTACACAGTCGTCCCCGTCCCCTGATGATACATACCGTCGAAATCGATCTGGGGGCAACGGGGGTAGATGTCTTGGTAACACCGGGAAACCCTCCTTTGGGGAATCTCGAACCCGACAATCTCGAAGTAGATGCTCGCACCACCTCAGAATTTCTCGAAGAATTCCAGTTGCAAGTGGCGATTAATGCCAACTTTTTTTACCCGTTTCGCGAGAAGACACCGTGGGACTATTATCCCCATAGCGGCGATCGGGCTAATGCTGTCGGGCTGGCAATTTCTCGGGGTCAAATTTACTCTCCAGGCCAAGAGGACTGGCCGGCGCTGTGTTTTGGGGGCGATGGGCACGCTCGAATCGAGGGGGGTGGAACCTGTCCGGAGGGGACGCTACACGGCGTTGCTGGGAATCAGGCGATTGTTGAGAACGGACAACCTACCAATCTTCCCAAAAAAGGGTCTAAGAAGTACACACTATACGGTCGGATGGCTGTTGGTATCGATGAGTCTGGCGAAAAATTGTGGATTATTGCCGTCGATGACAAACAACCGGGTTACAGCGAAGGGATGGCGCTAGCAGAACTGGCTAACATCTTCGTCGAATTAGGGGCAAGTGCGGCAGTGAATCTCGATGGTGGCGGTTCTGTCACCCTCGCTATTGACGATGGCAACGGCAATGCCGAAATTTTAAATGCCCTCATCCACGCTAAAATTCCGATGAAAGAACGCCCCATCGCGAATCATATTGGGTTTTACGCCCGGTAGTTTCGATGGACACGGAGATGGGGAGATTGGGAGACGGTAGAGTGCTCGATTCATGAATATTCTTCCCCTTTCCCCTTTCCCCTTTGCCCGTTTTTAATTCCTCGCCTCCTCCTCTTCAATTCCGAATTCCGCGCCTCCGAACTCCGAATTCCTACTTCCTACTTCCTACTTCCTACTTCTCTACGGTGATAATATCCTGGTAATCGTTTTTTGCCCGTTCTTCGTAGGCTTTGCGCTGTTCGGCTTCTTTTTCGCCGTAGAAAAATGACAGCAGAACGAAACGTTCCCCGGCGGTGATATCAGTCGCTTCATGCATCACAGAACCGGAAAAAATTACCGCGCTGCCGGTATCGGGTTTGTAGAGATGGGGGCCGTGTTCGGGAAACCTCAGAAAGCCACCTTCGTATTCGCCAGCGTTTAAATTCAAGGTCATGGCAAAGCGGCGGTGAGCGGTTCCCCCTGTGGTATCATCGCGATGCGCTCGGAAAAATCCCCCACGACTGGAATCGTAGCTGCCGATGCGGAAACTTTCCCAGCGAGTGGCTTCAAATTGAAAAGCACGCTTGATTTCAGTGAAGACACGCCGCTGAACGATCGACACTAAACGTCTGAGAATTTTCCGATCGCCAACGAAATGATCGCGGCGAATTTTGTGGGTGTAGTCGATATAGCCGACGGTTCGATCCCCTTCTCGTTTCATAAAGCCGGAGTCGCCGTTATCGGTTTGCCACAGCCGAATCAAATCTTGGCAAAATTCCTTGTCAAGGACGTTGGGAATTAGCAAGACGGGGGCTTGCATCGTCATGTGGCGGGGTTCTTCGCGGCGGATGAGGGTGTGGATATCGGTGCGAATTCGATCGATTGCCGTTTCTAGCTCTCCAAGGTGGTAAATTTGGAGAATCCGCAAGTTGGTATCGATTAAAAATGCCGCCCGCGCGTAAATCCAGTCTCCTTTCTCGTCATCGCTGGGACGACATACGCCGTAAAGTTTGCTGACGGCTCTGTTGGTATCGCACAGGAGGGTGTAGGATATATCCTGTTGTTCCCCAAAGGCGTGGCGGGATTCGGGACGATCTAAACTGATGCTGTAGATTTGTACGTTCGCTTCATCGCACTCGGGCTTTAAATCTCGAAATGCGATCGCCACTTCTTGGCATCCGGGCATTTCATCTTGGGCGTAGAAAAAGACGATCGCCGGTTTCCCTGCATTGTCACTGAGGATGAAGCGATCGCCAGTTCGATCGAGCAAACCAAACAAGGGGATGCGATCGCCGATAGAGAGGGTTCGGGTGGAAAGAGACATGGTGAAAAGTAATTAAGTAAAACGGTAGGATGCGCGATTACGGCGACTATTTCTGCTCTCAATCTGAAAGTAAAAATTCGCCTCCAAGCATCAAGATTTATCTAAGAGTACTAAGAGCACGAAGGATTTAGGATGATGCGTTACGTTGGCACTTTAGCGAAGCCATGCGCGAAGCGCTATACGCATCCTACGGCATTACTAAAATTTCGATGTCACACCAAGGCTAGATAGTTCACAGGCAACAGAACCAGCAATGCCGGGTAGATCGACCCCCCTTTAATTTAAAACATCTGACAGGGAATGTGGGGGTATTTCGGGTCGGGTTATTTGATGGGTGGTATCGAATCGGGGCAAGTTTAGCGTCGTCGGAGAAGGTGGGCAGTTCGATCGTAATTTGAAACGTTAAATTCTCACCAGAAATACTGCCCATGCCCACCCTACAACTTCCTCCTCTTCGGGGGCTTCGGAGGTGTTGTATCGTACAATTGGCTCGGAAGAAGTGAGGCGATGAGAACAACAGTTATCGGAGTGATGGGGCCCGGAAATGGCGCGCGGGAGATCGATCGCCATGTTGCCAAAGAACTAGGAAGCGCGATCGCATCTCAAGGGTGGATACTGCTAACAGGGGGACGCAATACCGGCGTGATGGAAGCCGCCAGCCAAGGGGCAAAACAAGCAGGAGGTTTGACGATTGGCATTCTACCCACAGCCACCGATGAAGGGATGTCCGAAGCGGTAGATATCGCCATTTTCACCGATTTAGGAAGTGCCCGCAATAATATTAACGTCCTATCGAGCCACGCGATCGTCGCTTGCGGGATGGGTGCGGGAACGGCATCGGAAGTGGCGCTGGCATTGAAGGCGAAAAAGCCGGTAATTTTACTCAACTGCGATCGCACCACTCAAGCGTTTTTCGAGAACCTATCTTCAGATAATTTGTGGATTGCCGAAACAGTGGAAGAAGCGATCGCCATTTTGCAAAATGCATTAATTAAGGGATAACCCGCGAGCGATCGTCAAAACTTCGTTTGATAACTCTTTTCTAACTTTGTGTTCTTTGTGTCTTTGTGGTTTATTAAAAAGCCTAGGACTAAATCCCAGGCTTAAGCTCGCAAATGATGTTATCGAGTTTTCAATAATCCTGCAAGTTTGAGATTCGATCGCCAATCTTTCTCAAATCCTTATTGCGATTATTCCTCAATTTTCACCGAGACAATTTTATCTCCCTGACGAATGGCATTCACTACATCCATATCTTCGGTTTTCCCAAAAACAGTATGCACGCCATCTAAATGAGATTGGGGAGAATGGCAGATAAAAAATTGACTGCCGCCGGTATCTTTACCCGCGTGAGCCATTGACAAAGTTCCAGCTAAATGCTTGTTCTTATTAATTTCACATTTAATCTGATAACCGGGGCCTCCCGTTCCCGTACCATTAGGACAGCCGCCTTGAATCATAAAGTTAGGAATCACGCGATGAAAATTCAAACCATCGTAAAATCCTTTTTTCGACAAATCGACAAAGTTTTGGACGGTATTTGGAGCATCGTCACTAAACAATTCTAGATTAATTGTTCCCTTGTCTGTTTCCATAATTGCTTGAGTCATTTTAGCTAATTCCTAATTTTAGGGGTTATCGCTTCTATCTCTGAGATAATAATTTTTATCCAGACTTCATTCTAGTATTTCATGGTGGCGATCGCGGGTAAAGCGTTTAATGCAAATCTCATATTTTTTTTAGGTTTCCCATAGACCTTTCTAAAGGCTTTGACCGGAAAAATCTTAATTTCTAAAAAATGTCTCAAACAACGAGAAAGATGAACCGATACTTTGCAACCGTCGCTCGCAGCTTAGAACCGATCGCCGCGCGAGAACTCGAAAAATTGGGGGCGCGGGAGGTGGTTGCCGATTTTGCTGGGGTGCATTTCAAAGGAGATCTCGCCTTGCTGTACCGCGTCAACCTGTGGGCGCGAACCATTTTTCGGGTGCTAGTTCCGGTATCGGAATTTCGCTGTGTCGATTCCGAAATGCTCTATCAAGGAGTGCAGCAAATCGACTGGGGAGAGTATCTCACACCGGACAATACGATCGCCGTTCGCTCTACCGGCGGCAACCGACAACTCAACCACAGCCACTACAGCGCCCTCCAGGTAAAAAACGCGATCGTAGACCAACAGCGAGACCAGTTCGGGCGGCGATCGAGCGTCGATGCGGGCGATCCGGATTTCGCCATCAACCTCCACATCTATCGCGATCGGGGTATCCTCAGTTTGGATAGTTCCGGTACGAGTTTGCACCGACGGGGCTATAGACCGGCTGTAGGGTTAGCCCCCCTCAAAGAAACTCTCGCTGCGGCCCTGCTCGACCTGGCGGAATACTCGCCCAGTTTACCCCTTTTCGACCCCCTGTGCGGTTCGGGCACATTACCCCTCGAAGCCAGTTTGCAAGCCCTCAACATCGCGCCGGGGTCGTTTCGCGATTGGTTTGCCTTCATGAAATGGCCCGATTTCGATCGGGATTTATGGGAGGAAATCCAACGAGAAGCCGTTACCACCCGCCTCGACGCACTACCCGCCCCCATTATCGGCAGCGATAGCGATCCAGAAGCCGTTGCCAGTGCCCGCACCAATGCCGAAAACTGCGGGGTTAAAGGTCAGGTTCAATTGATACAGCAAGAACTCTCTGAAGTCGAAGCACCGGGGGAAGGCGGCATTTTAATCTGCAATCCTCCCTATGGAGAACGGTTAGGCGATGCCCGAGAACTGGGAGACTTGTATAAATTGCTCGGCGATACGTTCAAGCAACGGTTTAAAG
The DNA here is from genome assembly GCF_015207075.1 of Zarconia navalis LEGE 11467. Classification (GTDB taxonomy): domain Bacteria; phylum Cyanobacteriota; class Cyanobacteriia; order Cyanobacteriales; family Geitlerinemataceae; genus Zarconia; species Zarconia navalis. The sequence continues at coordinate 4,243 of NZ_JADEXN010000168.1, read as the reverse complement.
GCTGGACGGCGTATATCCTCACGGGAAATAAAGACCTGGGCAAACGAGTGGGACTGCGTGCTTCTCGGCGAATTCCCGTTTACAACGGTGCGCTGCCCTGCACCCTGCTCAAATACGAACTGTATTAGGACTAGTTAACACGCCTCTAAATTTCGATCGCATCCCCATCCTAAAAATGGGCGATCGGTATTCGGCACTTCAAAATCGCCACTAAATATAAGTTAATACAATAATGACGTAGTACGATCGAATCCGATTGGGTGCGACCCGATCCACGAGTAGAAAGCAGAAGGAATTATGGGAAAGGTAGTCGGCATTGACCTGGGGACAACCAACTCTGTGGTCGCTGTCATGGAAGGTGGAAAACCCATCGCGATCGCCAATGCAGAAGGAATGAGAACGACCCCTTCCGTTGTCGGCTTTAGTAAGGATGGCGAACGGTTGGTGGGTCAGATGGCGCGGCGACAAGGGGTTCTCAACCCTCAAAATACGTTTTATTCCGTCAAGCGGTTTATCGGCCGCAAGTACGGCGAACTCAACCCCACCTCAAAACGGGTTCCCTACACCATCCGCAAGGATGAGTCGGGCAATATCCGCATCAAATGTCCCCGACTCAAACGCGATTTCGCCCCAGAAGAAGTGGCAGCGATGATTCTGCGCAAACTCGCTGACGAAGCGAGTCGCTATCTAGGAGAACCCGTTACTGGGGCCGTAATTACCGTACCCGCCTATTTCAACGATTCTCAGCGACAGGCAACCCGAGATGCGGGACGGATTGCTGGGTTGGAAGTCAAACGAATTCTCAACGAACCGACGGCCGCATCTTTGGCTTACGGCTTGGAACGGCGGGAGGCGCAGACGATTTTGGTGTTCGATCTGGGGGGTGGAACCTTTGACGTGTCGGTTCTCGATGTGGGAGACGGCGTGTTTGAGGTGCGATCGACTAGCGGCGATTCCCAACTGGGGGGGAACGATTTCGATCGCAAAATTGTCGATTGGCTGGCTGAAGAGTTTCTGGAGTCTGAAGGGATCGATCTGCGGCGCGATCGTCAAGCCTTGCAACGCCTAAACGAAGCAGCAGAGAAAGCGAAAATCGAACTCAGCGGCGTGGGAGTCACCGATATCAACCTCCCCTTCATTACCGCCACGGAAGACGGTCCCAAACATATCGAAACCCGCCTGAATCGGGGGGATTTTGAATCCATGTGCCAAGACCTGGTACGTCGCCTGCGCCTGCCGGTGAAGCAAGCCTTGATCGATGCCGGACTCAACCCCCGCCAAATCGATGAAGTGGTTTTGGTGGGTGGTTCCACCCGGATTCCCTTAGTGCAGCGCGTCGTTCGCAGTATCATCGATCGCGAACCCAACCAAAACGTCAACCCCGACGAGGTCGTGGCCGTGGGGGCGGCGATTCAAGCGGGAATTTTGGCCGGCAACATCCAAGATATTCTGCTACTCGACGTGACTCCCCTCTCGGTGGGACTCGAAACCATCGGCGGCGTGATGAAACCTCTGATTCCCCGCAATACTACGATTCCCGTGCGGCGATCGGATATTTTCTCCACCTCCCAAAACAATCAAAGCCAGGTGGAAATTCACGTTTTACAAGGGGAACGGCAAATGGCCAACGATAATAAATCCCTGGGTCGTTTCCGACTAACCGGTATTCCCCCGGCCCCGAGAGGGATTCCCCAGGTACAGGTCTCCTTCGACGTAGATGCCAACGGGATTTTGCAAGTCAGCGCTCTGGACAAAGCCACCGGACGAGAGCAAAGTATTACCATCCAAGGGGCTTCTACCCTCAGCGAACGGGAAGTGGAACAAGCCATCCGGCAAGCGGAGGAATTTGCCGATGTCGATCGCCTGCGTCGGGAAAAAGTAGACCAGCGCAACCGCGCCGAGGCCCTGGCTTCGCGCGCGGAACGGGAGTTGCGCACGGTAGCTCTCGATTTCGGTCTTCAGTTCGCCCAGAGTTCCCGTCGGCGGATCGATGCATTGATTCTCGATTTGCGCGATAGCCTCGCTCGCAATGACGATCGTGGCATCGATATTACCAGTTCTAGCCTCCAGGATGCCCTCTACGAACTTAGTCGCGAAGTCTCCGAATATGCCATGGAAGAAGACGACGACGATTTATTCGGGGCGATTCGCCGCACGTTCAGCGGAGATAGCGATCCCAACTACGGCTTAGAAGAACGCCGACCGAGGGGGGGTACGTCGCGGATGCCGCGCACCAATGCGTATGATGAAAATTGGGATGATGATGAAGATGATTGGTTCTAAACATGGGAATGGCGATCGCCAAATTTTACCGATTGCCACCGCCCGCATCAAATATTCCCACCCCGCGCCCGATCGCCAACAAGCGCGCCCAGTGACGCTCTAGTGGCCCGATCGCTCGTCAATCGGGCGTTGCAAGCAATTTGCCCGCTTAGGGTCGAACGAAATCACCATGCAAAATGTTCGGGATTATTACAAACTTTTGGGGGTTGCCCCAACTGCAACGGGAGACGAAATCAAGCAAGTTTATCGCCGACTGGCGCGAAAATACCATCCCGACCTGAATCCGGGAGACAAAGCCGCCGAGGACAAATTTAAGGACATTGGCGAAGCCTACGAAGTTCTCTCCGATGCGAGTCGCCGGCAAGAGTACGATCGCTTCAGCCAATTTTGGCAGCAGAAAAAGGCCGGACGCACTCCCTCTCGGCGCAACCGAACCAGCAGCCCCCGCCAAAGTCCCACCACCGGACGAGATTTCGACCAATACCCCACCTTCGAGAGTTTTCTCGACGATTTGCTCAACCGACGCACCACGGCAACCCGCAACACCCCTCCACCCCCAACGGGGTCTCGCATCGACTCTCCCGGTGCGTTTCGCCCCAAAACCACCAAGACCGCCTATACCGTCCCTAGCGGCAATATCCCGCGCGATATCGAAGCGCGGTTGACCCTTCCCTTAGAAAAGGCTTATCGAGGCGGCAGAGAACGCATTCGCCTGGAAGACGGGCGATCGATCGAAGTGAATATGCCGCCCGGTATCGTAGACGGCCAACGGCTGCGCCTGAAGGACAAAGGAACCAACGGCGGCGATCTGTTTCTCAAAATGACCGTTTCTCCCCATCCTTTCTTCAAATTGGAGGGCAGCGATATCTTTTGTCAGTTTCCCCTCACCCCCAGCGAGGCGGTCTTGGGCGGTCGGGTGGAAGTGCCGACCCTGGATGGATTGGTAAAAATGACACTGCCCCAAGGTCTCAAATCCGGTCAGCGATTGCGGCTTTCGGGAAAAGGGTATCCCATGTCTCGGGGAAGTCGCGGCGATCAGTTCGTGGAGGTACAAATTGCCCTACCGCCGAACTTGAGCGATCGAGAACGGGAACTCTACGAACAGTTGCGCCGCATCGAAACTTTCAATCCCCGTCAAAATTTGCCCAGGTGAACTGTGGAGGCTTCTCAAACCTGGGGGAAAGGGAAAAAATGGGAAGAAATCTGAAAATATTCGTCAGGGCGAAGCATTCGGCATTTTTGTGGAAATCGATAAACATCAACCGGAATGCTTCGCCCATCTGTCGCTAATTCGCGACTGACTAGTGAGTCAGTGCGACCTCTTTTTGAGACACTTCAACTTCGCGGAGTTGCTTGATGGTTTTCAACTCTAAAAGAAGGGTGTCAATTTCTGCGTGTAAGTGCAAAAATTCGATTTGCCGTTCCGTGGGATAGACGGATTCCACGGATTTCATCAGGCGGGCTTCAGGATTTGACGGGTCGGGACGAGAAGAACGGACGGGACGAGCGGATTGAGATAGGGCAGATACAGATGTTGACATACTTTAGTTTTTTAGTAACTTTTACCTACTTATTATCAACTTGTAATTGTACTCCGATCTTCTGAAAATGCTGCATCAAATATTGCAGTTGCGATTGCAACTCCAGCAAGATATCCAACTCAAGCTTAGGTACGATAACGGATGGCGCGATTTCAAAAAAAATCTGGATTTCATCAAAATTGCTTTGGTCTTCCCATGGTTTTTCTCCCGATCTCTAGTACTTCTTCCATCTTGGGTGAGGTCGAGTTTGGTAAACTGAAGTCAGGTTCTCATCTGATGCCAACCCGATCGCAAGCCTAAAATACTCGCAGATAATGGCGATTGAGGCAATCGACCGTCAAACTCCAGATAAGATAGCCTTCTATCACTCAACTCTCAAATCGAATGACCATTCGCTTGCCCCGAATCGATTCTCATCC
>NZ_JADEXN010000167.1 GCF_015207075.1 Zarconia navalis LEGE 11467 | reverse complement strand
CTTCCCGACTTTGGTGATAGGCGCGAATCGCTTGCAACCCGGCGTATTCTCCCTGAGACCCGGCATTAGGCTGGAGAGATACCCCAGCAAACCCGGTAATTTCGGCCAGCCACGCTTCCAACTGGCGGAACATCTCCCGATACCCTTCGGTTTGGGAGGTGGGGGCGAAAGGGTGAATTTGTCCGAACTCCGGCCAAGTGACCGGAATCATCTCGGCGGTGGCGTTCAGCTTCATGGTGCAAGAACCCAACGGAATCATGGAGGTAGTCAGGGATAAATCCTTCTCAAACAGCCGATGGAGGTAGCGTAGAAGCTCTGTTTCCGAATGATAGGCGTTGAAAACCGGTTGGGTGAGGTAGGGGCTAGTCCGGGCGAACTGGGGGGCAATGGGAGATTCGATCGTCGAGTAGATCGCCTTGAAGGTAAACGGTAGCGTCTCGGTTCCGGCGAAGATTTGCCACAAATCGACTAAATCTGCCGGGGTGGTGGTTTCATCGAGGCTAATGGCGATCGTGCCTTCATCAAATCCTCCCCTCAAGACTCGAAGGTTGATTTGCCGCGCCTCGGCCGCGGTGAGAATCGCTTTAACGGGGCGATCGCCCAGTTTCACCCGAACGGTATCGAAATAGGGCGCGTCCCCCAGAACAAATCCCAACTCCTGCAACCCTTTGCCCAAAGTCGCCGCCAACCGGGCCACCCGTCGGGCAATATCGCGAATCCCCTCGGCCCCGTGATAGACGGCGTACATCGAGGCCATCACCGCCAGTAACACCTGGGCGGTACAAATATTACTCGTGGCTTTGTCCCGGCGGATGTGCTGTTCGCGGGTTTGCAGGGCCAAACGCAAGGCGGGTTTACCGTTGGCATCTTTAGAAACCCCCACCATCCGTCCGGGGATTTGCCGCTTGTAGGCTTCTCGGGTGGCAAAATAGGCTGCGTGGGGGCCGCCGTAACCCATGGGAACCCCAAATCGCTGGCTGCTACCGACAACGATATCCGCCCCGAATTCTCCCGGAGGGGTCAGCAAAGCCAAGCTGATAAGGTCGGCGGCGACGGTGACAATGGCTTTGGTTTCGTGGGCTTTGGCAACAAACTCGCTGTAATCGTAAATTGCCCCATCGGTAGCGGGATATTGCAGCAATGCCCCAAAAATAGGGGTCTCGAAATCGAAGCTTTGCCAATCGCCCACAATCACCTCAATCCCCAGGGGATTCGCCCGCGTCCGCACCACATCGATAGTTTGGGGGTGGCAGTCGGCAGAAACGAAGAAGGCATTGGCTTTATTCTTGCAAACGCCGTAACTCATACTCATCGCCTCCGCCGCTGCCGTCCCTTCGTCCAACAGGGAGGCGTTGGCAATTTCCATCCCCGTCAAATCCATCACCATCGTCTGGAAGTTGAGTAAGGCTTCGAGGCGACCTTGGGCGATTTCTGCTTGGTAGGGGGTGTATGCCGTGTACCAGCCGGGATTTTCGAGAATATTGCGTTGAATGACCGGGGGGGTAATGCAGCCGTGGTATCCCATGCCTAGGAAAGAACGATACACCCGGTTTCGAGAGGCGATCGCCTTTAACTCTTTCAAGGCTTCGTACTCGCTTGTTGCCGCCGGTAAATTCAACGGTGACCGCATCCGAATCGCCCCAGGAACCACGCGATCGATCAGTTCATCGAGACTCGAAAGACCCAATACCTCTAGCATCTGCCCGATGGCTTCAGAATCCGAACCGTTATGCCGGCCGACGAATTCTCCCTGGGTCTGTCGATCTTCTGTCCCCTGGAGAGGATGACCGTTGGATTGGAGATTCTCCCGGCTGGGTTGCGTTGCTTGAGAAGGAACGAGGGGATTGAGATCGAGCATAATTGAGATTGGCGATCGCGCATGGATTCTAAAGCACCGGTGGCAAAAACCTGCCTAAATGCAAGTTTATGCAATATACCTTAACGGAAATGTCAAGTTCTTGACCAACCGACGCTTTCACTTAACAGTTTGCAATAAATTGAAACGAATTGGAAACGGGGGCTTCGGGAGCTGGGGAAGCTGGGGAAGCGAACGGACAATTGATAATGGGTGAATCGTTGTTCACCTCATCTCCCCATCCCCTCCTACTCGTCTCCCTCAACTAAAGCGCGATACTCTTGGGCCGATAGCACGTCTTCGAGTTCGTCATCGGGGTTATCCAGACGAACTTTAATCAACCATCCCTCGCCATAGGGATCTTCTGCCAGTTGTTCGGGAGCATCGATGAGGGGTTCATTACGATCGATCACCGTCCCCGATACAGGTGCGTACATATCCTCCACGGCTTTCACCGATTCCACCGAACCAAACGTTTCCCCCTGTTCTACAGCATCCCCCGATTCGGGCAATTCCAGAAACACGATATCCCCGAGTTCTTCCACGGCAAACGCACTGATGCCAATGGTTGCAATCTCGCCCTCCAAGCGGACGTACTCGTGGGAGTCTTGATATTTTAGGTCTTCGGGATAGTCAACCATGCTACATCCTCACTTTGCTGACTAAGGTATAGAGTTAATTAAACTAACTTACAATCCCTTGGGACTTATGAGTAACGAGTTTAGAGAATTCCTTAAAAAGGTCGGTAGCGGGACTCATACGGGTCGGGACTTAAACCGCCAAGGGATGCAAGTGGCAATGGGGATGATGTTACAGCAAGAAGCCACCCCCGCTCAAATCGGGGCATTTATGATCGCCCATCGCATCAAACGCCCTACGCCAGAAGAGTTGGCGGGGATGTTGGATGCCTACGACGAGTTAGGGCCGGTTTTGCCATCCCTCGCGACAGCCACCCAACCCGAATGGCAAAATCGAGTCACGGTTCTGAGTTGCCCCTACGATGGGCGATCGCGCACGGCCCCAGTTACCCCGATTACCGCTCTGATTTTAGCGGCGGCAGGCGTTCCAGTTCTGATGCACGGGGGCGATCGAATGCCGACTAAATACGGCACTCCCCTGACGGAAATATGGCAGGGATTGGGAGTGGATTGGACGAGGCTGAGTCTCGATGAAACCCAGAAAATGCTCGCGACAACAGGACTGGGGTTCGTATACCTACCCAAACACTTTCCCCAAGCCGCCGATTTAGTTCCTTATCGCGACCAAATCGGCAAACGCCCCCCGATCGCGAGTTTGGAGCTAGTGTGGAGTCCTTACGCCGGTAAAACTCATCTGGTGGCAGGTTTCGTTCACCCTCCCAGCGAAGATCGATTTCGCATCACCTTAGAACTGCGCGACCGGAGTTGCTATACCACCGTCAAAGGACTCGAAGGAAGCTGCGATTTACCTCGTTCTCGCACGGCGATTATCGGCACTTTCGGATCGATTGCCGGAGATAAGCCGCCAGAATGGGAACGGTTGCACTTGCACCCAGAAGAGTACGGATTGGGGGGACATGACGTGCCCCTCGAATCGGACGAGAAACTCATCGAAGATTTACGTGCCGTTATCGAAGGAAAATCCATAGAACTGACGAAATCGGCGATTTGGAATGGGGGATTTTATCTGTGGCGGTGTGAGGTTTGCCCGACGTTAAAGTTAGGGATTGAAAAAGCAGAAATGTTTTTGAAGGAAAATGTGGTTGCTCAAAAACTCAAAGAAGTGATTCATTGTTAATCGTTGCTTCGCAGACTTTTATCGTATCGATATACTGCACGAATTTAACAACTTTTCCCTGTTTTAACGTCCAAACCGATGCTGTAGGTGCTTGCATACTTTTCCCCGTTGTTTTGTAAGTACCCCGATCGAATCCTAACGCGACGATCGTATCCCCAGCATCGAGAAATTCTTCCACGCGGGCTTCAAAATTCTCCCATTCCAAACCAATTTTTTCAAACACACCCGCAAGCACTGCATCTCTCCCGACAAATGTACCGCCGTAGGGTAGTTTCTCAGACTCGTGCCATTCGACGTTGGGATCGAGAATGTCGAGAATTATATCGATTTCTCCATTCTCAAACGCTTGGTACAGGGTTTTGATAATATCGAGATTATTCATGTTTTTCACATTAGAGCTAATTTTGTTCGCTCTCTATTTTTGAGCTGTTTTTTATCGATCGCATTTAATGAATTAACAATATATGAATCAACAATCTCTCAATGTTCTAATTTTAGCGGGGGGAAAAAGCTCTCGCATGGGACAAGACAAAGCTCTGGTTCCGTGGGATGGCGTTCCCTTATTGCAGCGGGTGTATCGAACGGCAACCGAGTTGAACGCACGGGTTTGGGTGATGACTCCGTGGCCCGATCGCTATGGCGAAATTTTACCGCCAAACTGTCAGTGGCTGACCGAATCCCAACCGGGAGGCGGCCCCCTCGTGGCGCTTTCAGTTGCTTTCTCTCAACTTTCTGGAGAGTGGATATTGCTGCTGGGGTGCGATTTGCCCCTGCTGCGCGCCGATATTTTGCGAGGCTGGATCGATCGACTCGACACGCTTCCGGCTTCGGTACGGGCGATGGTTCCCCAGCAAGATGAAGGTTGGGAACCCCTATGCGGCTTCTATCGAAAAGACGTGCAACCGGAGTTAGAACAATTTTTAGCCACTGGGGGGCGATCGTTTCAAAATTGGTTGCCTCAAATTTCGGTACATCCCCTGTCTGTTAGCGATGCTGAAGCCAAAATGTTACGCAACTGCAACGCACCGGAAGATTTGCCGGGTTAGAGAAGATGGAGACAAGGGAGACAAGGGAGACAAGGGAGACAAGGGAGACAAGGGAGACAAGGGGGATACTAACAACTCACCTATTATCAATTGTCCATTGTCCATTCACTCCCTCTTCCCCACTGGTCACCAAGGGAAGCTCTTGACACAATGGAAGTAAGTCAATCCCCAATTTCCTCGACGAAATTGAAGTAAGCAACTATGACAGCAACTCCAAAGCCAAGCTCAAATGCCGCGAGATCGCAGCATAGCTCACAAACGAGTTGCCCGTCGAGATCGCCCCTAGAAAGAGTAGCAGATCGTGTGCCAGGTATGCTCTTCGAGTTTCGCTGGCATCCCCAGAAATCGATTTCATTTCCCTTCGTCAGCGCCAGTGCGAGTCGAATTCTCGGACTATCGGCGATCGCGATTCAACAGGATGCCCAACAGTTTATCGCACTCATCGACTCAGACGATCGAGCCGGTTTCGACGCATCGCTGCAAGATTCGATCGAATCTTTGTCAACTTGGGATTGGCAAGGACGGCTGAGACTGCCATCGGGAGATTTTCAGCAGATTCACCTCTCGGCACAACCGGAACGGCAAACCGATGGCGCAATTCTCTGGGATGGTTTGATAATTGCCATCGATACGACCGTCCCAAAAGCAGTACAAACCCCGTCAGTTACCCCCATCTCGGCAGACTTTTTAACGGGCATCTTCAATAGTATTGCCGACCCCGTTTTCGTCAAAGACGATCGACATCGATGGATATTGCTCAACGATGCAGCGTGCGATTTAGTCGGTTGCAGCCGCGAGGAACTCCTGGGTAAATCGGATTACGATTTCTCACCCAAAGAACAAGCCGATATCTTTTGGGAGCGAGATGAATGGGTTTTGACGACGGGAAAAACCGATCGAAACGAGGAAGAATCCACCGATTCTCAAGGGGTTACCCGCACCCTTTCCACTCAAAAATCTTTATTAGTCGATGATGCGGGAAATCGATTTTTGGTGGGGACCATTCGAGACATCAGCGATCGCAAACTTATCGAAACCCAACTGCGCGAATCCCAACAACTCCTGCAACTGGTACTCGACAACGTTCCCCAAGCCATTTTTTGGAAAGATTGCAATTCTGTTTATTTGGGATGCAACCGCAGCTTTGCAGAAGATGCGGGATTGAGTTCTCCCGAGGAAATTCTGGGAAAAACCGACGGCGATTTGCCTTGGAAACCCGAAGAAACCCAGTTCTTTCGAGAATTCGATCGCCGCGTCATCGAATCTGAAGAACCAAAGTTGCATCTGATTGAAACCCAACAACAGGCTGATGGCAAGCAAGCGTGGTTAGATACGAATAAAGTGCCCTTGCGAAACGCCCAAGGGGAAATCGTCGGGGTTCTGGGTACTTACGAAGATATCACCGATCGCCGACAAGCCGAACGCACGCTAGAACTGATGAGGTTTTCCCTCGATCGGGCTGCCGATCCGATTTTCTGGATTCAATCGGATGCTCGCTTCTTTTACGCCAATCAGGCAGCCTGCAACACCCTTGCCTATTCCCATGATGAATTACTGTCGATGTCTGTTTTCGACATTGATGTCGATTTGCCCGTCGCAGCCTGGCCCGAACACTGGCAGCAATTGAAACGAGAGGGTAGTTTTACCTTCAAGTCTCGGCATCAGACCAAAGATGGACGGATATTTCCTGTAGAAATTTTAGTGAATTATTTGGAGTTTGACGGACTCGAATATAATTTCGTGCGGGTACGCGATATTACGGCACTCAAACAAGCCCAAGCAGAACGGCAAAAGCTGATCGCTTTGATTGAAAACAGCAGCGATTTCATCGGTTTGGCGAGTTTAACCGGGGAAGTCTTGTTTATTAATGCGGCGGGATGCGAATTGGTCGGACTCGAAAGTATGGAGGCGGCAAAAGCCATCCCGGTGATGGACTTCTTTATGGCTGAAGATACGATCGACGTCGAAAGTCGCCTGCTGCCCACTTTGATGCAAGACGGAATTTGGCACGGTGAATATCGCTTCCGGCATTTTTCAACTGGGGAAGCGATTGCGGTTGACTTTAACTGGTTCGTGCTCAAAAACGAACAGACGGGAGAACCTCTGTGCATGGCGACCATCAGTCGAGATATTCGCGATCGCCAACTTGTCGAAACTCAACTGCGCCAATCTCAACAATTCCTACAACTAGTTGTCGATTGCGTGCCTCAGTCCATTTTTTGGAAAGATCGCGATTGTGTCTATTTGGGATGCAACCGCAACTTCGCCCGCGATGCTGGGGTGAGTTCGCCCGAGGAGATTGCGGGAAAAAACGATTACGATTTACCTTGGACGCGAGAGGAAGCCGACTTTTTTCGCGAATGCGATCGCCGCGTCATGGAGTCGAACGTACCAGAATTGCATATTATCGAAACCCAACTGCAAGCTGACGGTCAACAAGATTGGCTCGATACGAGTAAAATTCCCTTATCCGATGCTGACAGGAAGGTGGTGGGAATTCTCGGGACATACGAAGATATATCCGAACGCATGCGCGCAGACATCGCTCTGCGAGAAAGCGAACGACGGTATGCTACCCTCACCGCTGCGGTTCCCGTGGGAATTTTCCGCACGGACGGAGAGGGAAATTGCATTTACGTCAACCAGCGCTGGTGCGAGATTGCCGGACTAACTTCCAAGGAAGCCGAGGGGACGGGTTGGACGAAGGCGGTGCATCGGGACGATCGCGATCGAGTTGCCGCCGAATGGTATCGCTCGGCACAAGCTAGAGAGCCTTTTCGCTTGGAATATCGATTCGAGACTCCCGCAGGCAAGGTTGCCTGGGTTTTCGGCCAAGCGGTTGGAGAACAGGATGAGAATGGCAACGTCGTAGGTTACGTAGGGACGGTGACCGATATTAGCGATCGAAAACTCGCCGAAGCCAAGCTACAGGAACAAGAGCAATTCTTACGTAGCATTTACGATGGGGTCGAGCATTTAATTTTCGTCGTCGATCTATTCGGTGACGGTCAATTTTGCTATAGCAGTTGGAATCGGGCCACAGCTTGCGCCACAGGGATCGCTTATGTAGATGCCATCGGGAAAACGCCGCAAGAGCTTTTTGGTCAGATCGAGGGAGAAGCAGTTCACCAACGATATACTCGATGCTGGCAATCGGGAGAAACGATCTCCTATGAAGAATGTCTGACCTTGCAAGGAGACCGAACTTGGTTTCTGACGACCCTCAATCCTCTCACAAATGCCGAGGGTCAGGTGTATCGCTTGGCCGGAACCACCTTGGATATTACCGATCGCAAACTCGCCGAGGAAAACTTATCTCAGCAGCTTCACTTAGCCGCACTGCGCGCCGATATCGATTTTGCCCTCACCCGAGGGGAAACCCTATCAGAACTCCTGAAAAGTTCTACCGATGCGATCGTCAAGCATCTCAATGCTGCGTTTGCCCGCATTTGGATTGTGAACCCTCAAGACAATATCCTGGAATTGAAAGCTAGTTCGGGTCTCTACACCCATCTCGATGGCGGACACGCTCGCATTCGAGTCGGTCAGTTCAAAATTGGCAAGATCGCCCAAAATGCTCGACCTCACTTAACCAACGATGTCCTCAACGATCCCCACGTCAGCGATCGAGAATGGGCCGCACGAGAAGGAATGGTCTCGTTTGCCGGTTATCCCCTGATCTTGGACGATCGAGTCTTGGGCGTTATCGCTCTATTTGCCCGCCATCCGCTTTCGGAGCCAGTACTAGAAAGTTTGGAATGTGCTGCTGGGGAGATCGCGTTGGGAATTACGCGACAACAAGCCGAAGAAGCACTGAAAATTTCCGAAGGCAGACTGCGGCAAAAAGCCCAGGAACTCCAGCAAACCCTCCAAGAACTGCAACAGGCGCAAATGCAACTGATTCAAAGCGAAAAAATGTCGAGTTTGGGGCAATTGGTGGCCGGAGTCGCTCACGAAATCAACAACCCCGTCAACTTCATCTACGGCAATCTTTCCCATATCAACGACTATACCCAAGACTTACTAGGATTACTGGAAGTATACCGAGACTGCTACCCCGAGCCCATTTCGGCGGTGGAAGAAGAAATCGAAGCGATCGAGCTGGATTTTCTCATCGAAGATTTACCTAAAATTCTTAAATCCATGAAAGTGGGAACCGATCGCATTAAGGATATTGTTCTTTCGTTACGAACCTTCTCCCGCATGGACGAAGCCGAGATGAAAGCGGTAGATATTCACGAAGGCATCGATAGCACGTTGATGATTTTACAAAATCGCCTCAAAGCCAAATCCACCGGTCGAGAAATTGAAGTGATTAAAAACTATGGAAACCTACCACCTGTCGAGTGCTATGCCGGACAAATCAATCAGGTGTTCATGAATATTTTAGCCAATGCTATCGATGCATTGGAAATGGCAATCGAACGCGATCGACGCTCGATCGCTAATCCTAAAATCCAGATTTGCACCCAAGTTACCAAAGATGGCTGGGTTTCGATCGGCATCGCGGATAATGGCCCGGGTATTTCCGAAGCCGTTACGCAAAAACTATTCGATCCTTTTTTCACTACGAAACCCATTGGCAAAGGAACGGGAATGGGACTTTCGATTAGCTATCAAATCGTGACCGAACGCCACGGAGGTTCCTTGGAATGTATTTCCGAACCGGGACGGGGAAC
>NZ_JADEXN010000001.1 GCF_015207075.1 Zarconia navalis LEGE 11467 | reverse complement strand
GGCAGGGGTTACCGCGAAATACACCGATAAATTTACCGTCGTGGGAGATTTGATGGCGGATGTCTCTCGATGGGCTTTAGATGAAGGTTTCGATGACAACTTAGGTATCCGTTTGGGAAAACCAGAAAATCGATCGATTTCCAAGACCTCTTCTAATGCCTCCCAACCCGATATCCCGATCGAACTTATCGGCATTCTCCCCGGCTCGAAATCCCTCAAACTGACTCAAGGTATGCCGTTGAGCTTAGCGATCGCCGAGGGCATCCACCGCGTCCGCCCTCACACCCGCTTCGTCATTCCCGTTGCCCCCACCCTAGATATCGAAACCCTCGCCCGGTTTGCCAATCCCCAACACAACCCGGCCATTCGTACCCTCGGCTGGGCAGAAGCCGAACTCAAATTCGAGGCAGACTGTTTTGGTTGCGCAGAACACACGGCCAACGCTTACTTACAAACGCGATCGGGTCTCAAGGTCTATCTGTGGACGCATACCCCCCCTTACGATGTCCTGTCCCAGTGTCGTTTATGTCTGACGACGGTGGGGGCAAATACCGCCGAACTCGGTTCCCTCGCCGTGCCGATGCTGGTTCTGCTGCCCACCCAACAACTTTCGGCCATGCGGGCGTGGGATGGATTGCCGGGTTTGCTGGTGAATCTCCCTGTTGTCGGTTCGGGAATGGCGAAATTTATCAACGGGTGCGCGTTTGTGTGGGTGAGTCGCCAAGCCGAGGACTCCCGCTTTGCCTGGCCGAATATTTGGGCGGGGAAGCAAATCGTACCAGAACTCATCGGTCGTCTGGAAACCGAAGCCGTCGCCCGTCTCGCCTGCGATTATCTCGAAAACCCAGAACGGTTAGAGGAAATGCGAAGTTGCCTGCGTCAGGTGCGGGGGAAACCGGGCGCGGCGCAAAAGCTAGCTCGATTGGTTGCAGACGTTTTAGCTTAGCTAGCGGGTTTTGTTTTTGTTTGCAATTGCTGCATCAACCAATTTGCGGCTGCGGTATTCGTGTCCTCGGCTAATCGTTCTAGGGTTTTCTCCACCAGGGCGATCGGCAAATCGGTCAATATCCGCGACATTTCGATCGTTTCATACGCACCCGCTTCAGTTAAACCGAAGGCAAACAGCCGCATTCCTTTCACGTCAATGACCCAATATTCGGCAATTCCCAAACTGGCGTAGAGTTGCTTTTGCTCGTCGAGATCGATACTCAGGGACGTATCGGCAATTTCGCCAACCAGATCCGGCAGGCGATCGCGGCTTAAAAGAATCCGGCGCGGCTCTCCCGGCTGCCATTTGGGGATATTCTCGCCTTTGTAGAGTAACAAATCTGGCACGCAGGCATGAGTTTGGGGTTTTTCGATGACACAGCGTCCGTAGGATTGCAGCACCACATCGGGATGCAGAAATGCCCAGATGAAGAAAATTGCGGTTATCAAATCGCTAAAAGAAGCGTGTCCGAGTCCTTCGGCTTCGAGATCGACCCACAGCCATCCTTTGTAAAATGCAATTTTACGCCAATCAAGATCCGAGCTATCTCTTAAGCTGCTACGCAGCTAAATCAAATAAAAGGAAAGACCCGCAAAGGATTTGGGCGAATAGACCGAATTGAAGTTCTGCGTCCTGTTGAGTGCAGTGTCTGCGGAGGAAATCTCGCAGAAGCCGCCTCGGTGAAAGTGGAAATCCAACAAGTGGCTCAGCAGAAGTGTTTGGCTCATCTACGCCGTCACTTTCTCAGATTAATTCAGCAGCCGGGACTTCACAACCGAGAGATTGGGGAAGCCTTCGTGACTCTGATTGATGAAGCCTTTCGCCACTATCGCCAATGGCAAAAGAATGGGGATGAGTCGGACTACCAACAGTGGGCACAGGGATTCAAAACTCAGGTGGAGTTGACTCTTTCTACCTGGAGTTCTGTCGCTGGAGCTATTGCTGGCAAGTTATTGCGCTCTCTCAAACAAAAAGCATCCCAATGGTGGTATTTTTTCGACCATCCTCACATCCCACCCGATAACAATCTCGCCGAAAGGTCTTTGCGCTTAGCGGTAACTAAACGCAAGGTCAGTGGTGGCTCTCGCTCTTTGGAGCGTTTCGAGCAAACGGCCCAATTGCTTAGTGTGGTTCAAACTTGTCGTTTCCAGGGACGTTCGGTGATGGATTTCTTCGTGCAAGCTCTCATGGCTGGGGCGGGTCACACCACTGAATATCCTTCCCTTATCCCAGAATTCTACACCTGAATCCTTACACTCAAAGCGATCTCGCGACGTTACCGCAGCTTAATTGAAGTCGGACTTCAAGCTAATCCTCCCCCGACTCCCGTTGCCGGAACTGCCAAAAATCGGGGTCGAGTTAAGCAAAGCCCACCCAAAAATCTACTCGACCGACTTCAAGCTCATCAAGATGCCGTCTTGGCTTTCATGTACGATCTGCGGGTTCCCTTTGACAACAATCAAGCGGAACGGGATTTGCGGATGATGAAATTGAAGCAGAAAATCTCCGGTTGCTTCCGCTCCCTTTCGGGGGCCAAAATGTTTTGCCGCATTCGGGGCTATCTTTCGACTCTCAGGAAACAGGGATTTGATGTGCTCGACTCCC
This sequence comes from Zarconia navalis LEGE 11467, assembly GCF_015207075.1. Lineage (GTDB taxonomy): Bacteria > Cyanobacteriota > Cyanobacteriia > Cyanobacteriales > Geitlerinemataceae > Zarconia > Zarconia navalis. Next base: position 30,141 of record NZ_JADEXN010000001.1, on the reverse strand, counting down.
TCAGACAAGTTTTTGTCGGTCATCCTGTTGTTCCTACATTGCTACCTGAGTAGTTACGTTTTTTCTTAAGTTGACACCACTGCACGGGGGCACTACCCCTACTGTTTCTTAATGGGGAATGAGGAGAATTCGGGAGCAACGAAAGCTTCTAGAAAATGGATGGGAATCGGTCGGTTGTTCTTTTCTCCCCCAGCAACGCCTGTTCCCCTAGATCTCTCCACACCCCAGCTTCCTATAGATGAGCGGTAACAACCAGACGAAGGCGACCGGATGGTGCGAGGGTTACGCCTCGGCGAACGGGTTTGATGGGTCGATCGTCGGGTAGCACTAAATCTAAGCGGGAGACAATCTTCGCGATCGCCAATTTCATTTCGTACAGGGCCAATGCCTGCCCCAAACAGCGGCGATTCCCACCACCAAAGGCATAAAACTCGTAGGGGGAATATTGCCGTTCTAAAAAGCGTTCGGGCTTAAACTGTTTGGGTTCGGGATACAAGTCTTCTCGATGGTGGGTTAGATAGATACAGGGGGCTAGCAATACATCTGGGCCGAAATGATGACCCATCACCGAAAACGACGATTTGACGATGCGAGGAAACGTAATCAGCGCCACGGGATAAATCCGCAGGGTTTCTTGGCAAATGGCATTGAGGTAAGGGGCTTTAACGATCGCCATCGGATCGGGATTTTTCCCCAAACTGGCGAGTTCCTCCCGCAGTTTTTGCCTGACGTCGGGCAGTTTGTGAATCCAATACAGCGCCCACGCTAGGGCCGTTGCCGTGGTTTCGTGACCTGCAAGCAATAGGGTAAGCAACTCGTCGCGCAGTTCGAGATCGCTCATGGCTTCTCCGTTTTCGTCCCGCGCGCACAAGAGAAGGGTCAAAATATCGGTGCGGTTCTCATCGAGGGCTGCGCGGCGTTCTCGGATTTCGGCAAATAGCAACTCATCGAGTTGTGCCTTGCGCCGCACGAAGCGACCCCAGGGACTCCACGGCCCCAAATCTCGCTGCAAGCCTCCGAAAAACAGCGAACCCGAACCCAAGGGAGACCCTGTCATATCCAGCACCGTCGTCATCAGTTGGCGAACGTTTTCGTAGCGCGCGCCTTCACTCAAACCGAAGACCACATTCAGAATCATCTTCATCGTGATATTCTGGGTGGCGGCTCGCACCGAGAAGGGTTTCCCCACCTGCCAAGAATCCATCACCTCTTGGGTAATCTTCTCGATGGTGGTGGCGTAAGTCTGCATCCGATCGCCGTGAAACGGGGGCATCATCAACTTACGCTGTTGTTTGTGGCGATCGCCGTCGAGTAGCAGCATGGACTCGCTCCCCACCAACGGTAGCAAAATCCCATTGGCTCGTCCCGAATCGAAGGTTCTCGCATCGGCACTGAGAATTTCCCGAATCGCTTGAGGATCGCTAAAAAGGACTAAGCTGAACTTTTCTCCAAAACGCGCGGTGAAGACATCACCAAATCGCTTGCGGTTGGTTTCCATGTACTTCAGAGGGCTGGACACCCACTGAAACATTTGCAATTTGGGATTGGTTGTTGGGCCTGCGGGAAGTTTCATCACGATCGCATTTGTTACTTGTAATGGGTTGTTGTTTGCGTTGAGTTCCCAAAACATAAAAGCGTCACCGACATTGAATGGCAATGCAGGCAAGTCATATTTTTCTAGTGTAACGAAATGTCAAAATCAAAATAAACCCAATCTAGCCCGGTTTATTGCTTGGAGATGTGCAATATGATTTTTTCGATCGCCCGCTTTACGTCTGTGCTACTTGGCTTCAGCTTGTTGGTAGCTTGTCAAGTCCCATCGAATTCCGAGATCGCAGCAACCCGTCCAATCGCACCGATATCCGATCGACCTACCACCAATCCGATCCTTTCTGAAGTTGAGTTCGAGCAATTGCCCACGGCGATCGCCGGTCGAGTCAAAGCCAAACTCCAGAGGGAAATCGGCGACGCTTCCCTCCAAATCGGTCGCTACAGTCGAGAAACCTGGACGGATGGCTGTCTGGGGTTGGGAGGACCGGCAGAGTCTTGTCTTGCAGCTTTAACTGAAGGTTGGCAGGTGGAAGTCATCGATACAACAACGAATAAAAGCTACTTTTACCGCACAACACTTAATGGCGATAGTATTCGCCGCTCGACTTTGAGTCATAATTTACCGCCATCGTTGCGCGATCGCATTTTTCAAACGGCGGCCAGCAGCGGTTTTGCCAACTCCGACGAACTCTACGTCATTACCGCCGAACCGCGTCTTTGGAATGGTTGCTACGGTATTCCGCCGGAGGATGGTGTTTGTACGGAAGTCGGTATTTTAGGCTGGCGCGTCGAGATCGGCGACGATCGTCAGTCCTGGGTTTACCATACCGATAACCTCGGGTCTGAAATTCGGTTGAATGAAACCGGCGAAGATAAAGAAACACCGCGATCGTTCTAAGCTCTTCACGGGTAGCCCGTGCTTGGCATGACGAACCTACAAATCGGATTTTGGCAAGGGAATAGAGCGACTTGTGAGAACGAGTCTGCCTCGAAGCGATCGGCCTGGGATTGAGAGGCGATCGATTATCGGTTGGCTCGAGGGGAAACAAAGGATAGGGGGGGAATCTTACAAAGGTTTGCTCTCCCCCCGGTCGCGCTCGCCGGTCGTTGTGCCCCCCCCTGCTCCTCCTACTATTGATTTGGAACCAAAGGCAACGCCATTTCTAAGGTACTCGTCGATTTATCTTGAACCGTTGCCGTTACGCCCAAGCTGCGAATTGAATCGAGAATCGCTTTGGCTTCGGGAGTCAGACCTGTCGCTTCAGGGGGTAGGGAGTTCACCAGGGTCATCGCTTGCTCGAAATTGGCATAGAAGTAGCCCAAATTGGTTTGGGGCAGCGTATCGGTGGACGTGGTGAAACCTTCGCTCGTGTCGAGCGGTGTGGCTGGGGTCGGAAGCATGGCATCGGCGATCGGGCCGCCAATGGCGAGCAGCAATGAATCGTCATCGAGCCAGCCATAGCCCACCAACGGGCCCGGTGAAACTTGCGGCACCGACCATTGGGTCATTTGGGTACCTTTAACATCTTTTTGCGCGATATTCACCGGTACGGGAATGCTGTCTTGGAGAACCTTACCTACTTTTTCTAGGGTTTCTTCAGCCGCCGCCCGATCGCTCGTATCGATGGTCAGCGCGCCTCCAAACCCAACATTGGCAAGGATCCCTTCTCTAGAGGGAACCAGACCCAGGGCAAATTCACCGTCCATCCAGCCAAATACCCGATCGGCATCGAGGTCGATCTGCCCGAACGTCTGGCGCACTCCATCGACGGCCTGCTTTGTTTGAGGGTCGTCTTCCGATTGCTCTACCAACTGCGACCAAATGCGACCGATACCTTGACCGCTAGCCAGGGCGATGGTCTCGGCCGGAAACTGGGCGATCGGTTTTCCAGAGGCCGGTGCGAACTCCGGTTGGGGATAGTCCGGATCGAGTTCGACCCTTGTTGTCAAGCGCAATCCCCGATCGTCGGTTCCCACACCCATAACGATCGAATCGACCTGTTCCAATTGCTTCAAGGTTTGAGAGGGCAGTTCCTGATTCTCGGGTGACTGCTCGGCCACTTGGGCGATAAACGCCCGATAGTCGGCAATGTAGAGCTGAGCGAGGGTATTATCTAACTCAGCACCGTTGCGGAGAATTTTCGCAGCTTCGGGTTGGCTGGCAAAAGACGGCTGACCTTTGGAAGTATCGATGGCTTGTTGGAGGGTTGCCAAATCGAAGGAGATGGTGACGAAATCGTCTAATACAGCGGTATAAATTGTCTCGTCGGGTTGGGAGATCTCCGAAATCGTCACCCCCTGATAGTCAATTTCGCTAACGTTCTCTCCGCCCTCCTCCTTCATCTTCTGGGCAAAGGCCAGGGCTTTGACTTTATCTTTAATACCGACGACGATCAGGGGTTGGGGTTCGCCCGCATTCTGGGCCGACTCTGCTGGGGGAACGATCGCCAACATGACATCACCCATCCACGGTTTGAGATCCGTCTCGAAATTGAGATTCGCGTCCGCTTGCAGATCTTGCTCGAAACTCTCAATGCCCTTCTTGACAATTTCCTGTGCTTCGGGCGTGCCAAATTGTTTAAGCTCGGACCAAGAGGTCGAATCCGTGGAGATATGAGCGGCCATCAGCGCCGATTCGGGAACCACTTCGGCACTCGCCATTACCCCGGCATCTCCCGTGGGTGCGCCCCGTAAAAAGAAAAAATAACCCGCAGCGGCGCCACCGGCCAAAACGGCGGCGATACCCGCAAGGGGCAAACAACCCAAACCCGATTTTTTAGTACTCTCAGACATTCAGCTTTCCTCAATGTTGGAAGACGAGCGATCGCGCGTCGGGATATCCCTTATCAATTGACGCTTGTCTAGCACGTCCATTCTAGCTAAACCGATCGTCTGTCTCCTGGGAAGTTGGGTGGGTCGCTCGATCCCGCACAAACGGGTTACCCTGAAGAGAATAGGGGGGGGCGACCCGCAAAAGAACTGGCGCCATTATATTGTTTTCTCATCGACAAACCCCTCTACGCACTCATATTTCACGTTACTTCTGGTACGATGTCTGACGCTTATTTTTCTTACGCCTATTCTGATGACGATCGCAACGGTTCTCGATCTTTCGAGCTGCCGGGGGCACGACCGCATTATACGCCCGACCGCCCCGGACAAGTGGAGCATATTTTTCTCGATTTGACTCTCGATATTCCCAAACATCAGTTTTGGGGGCGGTGTCTGATTCGTCTCAACCCCGTCCGCAGCGGAATCGATCGCCTGGTACTCGATGCGGTGAATCTCGAGTTCGAGCCGGTACGAGTGGGGGGTGTTGCCCAAGACTTCGACTACGATGGCGAACAATTGCACGTCCGATTAACCGAACCCACTACCGCCGGAGTTTCCATCACTCTGGAGATTGCCTACAAAGTCGATCGACCGCAACGGGGATTGTACTTCATCGAACCCGACGAGGATAACCCCGACAAACCCGTACAAGTCTGGACTCAGGGGGAAGATGAAGATTCCCGGTTTTGGTTTCCCTGTTTCGACTATCCCGGACAACTGGCCACTTCGGAGATTCGAGTACGGGTTCCCAAAAAGTTTTTTGCCCTTTCTAATGGGGAACTTATTAGTGTCGAAAAAGTTGGCGACCACAGCAAAGATAAAATCTATCACTGGCATCAAAAGGAGGCACACCCCACTTACCTGATGACCCTAGCGGTGGGGGATTTTGCCGAAATTGAAGATCGGTGGAACGACAAACCCGTTAATTACTACGTGGAGAAGGGACGAGAAGAAGATGCCCGCCGCAGTATGGGCAAAACGCCCCAGATGATTGAGTTTTTCTCCGAAAAATTCGGCTATCCCTACCCCTTCCCCAAATACGCCCAGGCTTGCGTGGCAGATTTTATTTTTGGGGGGATGGAGAATACCTCGACAACGCTGCTCACCGATCGCTGCTTGCTCGACGAACGGGCGATGGTGGATAATCTGCGTACCGAGATGTTGGTGGCTCACGAACTGGCTCACCAGTGGTTTGGGGACTTGGTGGTCATCAAGCATTGGTCTCACGCTTGGATTAAAGAGGGAATGGCTTCCTACTCCGAGGTGCTGTGGACCGATCGCGAATATGGGGCAGATGATGCGGCATACTATCGCCTCCAAGAAGCCCGCAGCTATCTCAGCGAAGACAGCAGCCGCTACCGCCGCCCCATCGTTACCCACGTTTACCGCGAACCCATCGAATTGTACGATCGCCACCTGTACGAAAAGGGTTCGTGCGTCTATCACATGATTCGCGCCCAGTTGGGAGATGAGTTGTTTTTCGAGGCGATCGCTACTTTCGTCCGCGACAATGCCCACAGCACGGTGGAAACGGTGGATTTACTGCGAGCGATCGAAAAGGCGACGGGACGCAATTTGACCTTCTTGTTCGATCAGTACGTCTATCGCGGCGGACATCCCGATTTCGAAGTCGCCTACTCTTGGGATGGGGATAGCAATCTGGCGAAAGTGACGGTGACGCAAACCCAAGCCAAAGAAGGGAATACTCCCAACGATCGCGATTTGTTCGATCTCAAAATTCCGATCGCCTTTGGGTATATCTGCGATGGGGAAGAACCGACCCTAAAAACCTTCAACGTCCGCGTTTACCAAAAAGAACAGAGTTTCTACTTCCCCCTCGAGGAAAAACCGCAATTTGTCAGTTTCGATGCGGGCAACCACTTCCTCAAAACCGTGAAGTTGAGCTATCCCCTGCCGGAACTCAAGGCCCAACTCAAATCCGATCCCGACCCGGTTTCGCGAATTTACGCCGCTAAGGCGATCGCTAAAAAAGGCGGTTTGGAGGCGATAAAAGCCCTAGCTAAAGCCCTGAAAAAGGATAAGTTTTGGGGCGTGCGGGTGGAGGTTGCAAAAGCCCTAGCGACGGTGAAACTCGATGGGGCGTTCGACGGACTCGTTGCCGGACTTAAAGATACCGAAGCCCGAGTGCGCCGCGCCACCATCGAATCCCTGGCTCAAATCAAAACCCACACCAGCTACAAAGCCATCAAACCCTTCGTCACCGACGGCGATGCTAGTTATTACGTCGAAGCTGCCGCTGCTCGTGCCATCGGCTCGATCGCGGCGGCGAATCCCGATGGCAAGCCCAGTACCGAAAAAGTTCTCAAGCATCTAAAAACCGTCTTGGAGAAAAAAGCCGGATGGAATGAAGTGGTGCGCAGCGGGGCGATCGGGGGGTTGAGTCAGCTCAAAACCTCCGAAGATGCACTCGGTCTGATTTTAGAATACACCGAACCGGGTACGCCCCAAGCGTTGCGCTTAGCGGCGATTCGCGCCCTGGGCAGCATCTCCACCGGGCAAACCCCAGCCAATGTCGATCGCATTTTAGAGCGTTTGTCGGCTTTGGCTGGAGAAACCTTCTTCCTGACACAGGTGGCGGTGGTGGCATCCCTCAAACAAATGGAAACTCCCAAAGCCATGGGAATTGCCCGCACGCTTGCCGAACAAACTGCTGACGGACGGGTGAGTCGCATTGCCGAAGAAGCGATCGGTAAAATTCAGAAAAACATCGGTTCCGATAAAGCGGTGACGCAACTTCGCAGCGAACTCGATCGAGTCAAGAAGGACAATCAGGAACTTCGGAGTCGGTTGGAAAACTTGGAGGCAAAAGCCAAGAAATCCTAGGACGGGTTGTGAATTTGCGAGTTCTATCTACTTCCTGACTCCCGCTCGTCTTTTTAGCTTAAATGCGATCGCCTCCCTCGAAAAAGAAAGGCGATCGCATTTAAGTATCGTGTTGGGATAACGATCGAAAAAATGACCTGAAACTCAAAAAAATGGGACGTTTAATTATGATGCAGAACTTACGCACAGCCTGTGCCATCGCATAATTAGCCGGGAGCGAGTTCGCCTATCCCTTAAACGTGTCGCCAATCCGCTTCATCGCTTCTTCGACATTGTCCCGACTGTTAAACGCTGAAATTCGGAAATAGCCCTCCCCGGCAGCCCCAAAGCCAGAACCGGGAGTTCCCACGACATTCGCCGCTTGCAGCAATTTATCGAAGAAATCCCAACTCGTCAGACCATTTGGAGTTTTGACCCAAACGTAGGGGGCGTTGACTCCGCCATAAACGCTGAGTCCGGCTGCGGTAAGGCGATCGCAAATTATCTTCGCATTCTCTAGATAGAAACCGACGAGTTGGGCAATTTGCGCTTGTCCTTCGTCCGAATATACCGCTTCCGCCCCGCGCTGGACGATATAAGAAACCCCATTAAATTTAGTGGACTGGCGGCGATTCCACAGCTTCCACAGTTCCACATCCGACCCGTCGGCAGAAGCAGCCGTCAGGGTTTTCGGCACCACCGTATAAGCGCAGCGGGTTCCGGTGAAGCCGGCATTTTTAGAAAACGATCGAAATTCGATCGCGCAATCTCGGGCCCCTTCAATTTCATAGATGGAGTGGGGCAAATCTGCGTCGGTAATAAAGGCTTCGTAAGCCGCATCGAAGAAAATAATCGAGTCGTTGGCTTTGGCGTAATCCACCCAGGCTTTGAGGTGGCTTTTACTCGCCGTTGCCCCGGTGGGATTGTTGGGGAAGCATAAATAAATCAGATCGACTTTTTCGGTGGGAATCTCGGCGGTGAAGTCGTTTTCGGCAGTAATGGGCATATACACCAACCCGCCGTATTTGCCCCCATCGTTGGCGGTTCCGGTATTGCCCGCCATCACGTTGGTATCCACGTACACGGGATAGACCGGATCGGTCACGGCGATCGTGTTATCTTTGCCAAAAATATCGAGAATGTTGCCCGTATCGCATTTTGCGCCGTCGGAGACGAAGATTTCCGAGGCATCGATCTCGCATCCTCGTTTCTGGAAGTCTTGCGCGGCAATCTTCTCTCGCAGCCAACCGTAGCCCTGTTCGGGGCCGTATCCTTTGAAGGTTGCCCGATCGCCCATTTCCTCCACTGCCGTCTTCATCGCCGTGCGACAGGCTTGGGGGAGAGGTTCGGTGACATCGCCAATACCGAGTTTGATAATGGGTGCGTTGGGGTTAGCGATTGCAAATGCATTCACCCGTCGGGCAATTTCAGGGAAGAGATAACCGGCTTTGAGTTTGAGATAGTTGTCGTTGATGGTTGCCATAGTAGATTGCGACGAACGCCGTTGAAATACGTTAAAACCCGATCGACTGACAAATATTTTGGAGGCGGTTTAAATCTCGCAGATGGGATGAGTCGCTACGCGATCGGTCGTGGTTGTTGGGTTTCGCGGTCGCCCAACCGACATCAAACAAATTTGTCAGTCGATCGGCGTTAAAACAGTTTACAGAAATACGGCTCATCTTCATGCATCGTTTTCTGCTTTTTACACCAGAACTGCGACGATTCTGTCCTCTGGCTTGACGGTGGGTTATGGCTGTACCTCACGGGTCTGAGAACTGCGATCGTGAAAATTATCGACGATCCGATCTCCGATCGCGCATGTCGGATTTCAAACTCCGCTTCGACAAATAATCGTATAGCCAGCGATACCGTTCCGAATCTCGATCGAACCCGGCTAAATTTTCAAGAGATGCTCGCCAATCATCTCCTTTAAACATCCAATGGTAGTGAATTGAGACCACCTCATCAAAGCTTTCAATTCGATCGGATTCTTGTAATTGAGATTGCTTGTGTAGCGGATAGTTATAAGTTGGAGAAAGAGTTGAAAATTTAATATTTTTTGAGGCGATTGTAGCAGCTAAAGTTAGCTGATCTAAATGAAAAATTCCTGACTCTGGAATGAGTTGATGTGCCATGGCTATCTTAAAGTTTTCTAGCCAAGCCGAAAAAAGCCCTGACTCTTTTCTGGCTGCAATCATTCCCGAATTCCAATATCCGCGTATTTTCTCTTTTTCGACTGTCGTTTCAACCCAAATTTCGCGAGTCATTCCAAAGAGAGCGTCAAGTTTTTGCCAATAGTCGTCGTTGCGATCCTTCTTCCCCGTCGAACCGAGATTTTTGCGATCGACCGGACGAAGTGCAGTATCGCAATCGGGAGATAAAATCAATTCTTGAGGCTCCCGAAATATAACTTGATCGCTATCTAAAAAAACTAAAATCTCGGTATTAATATTCTGTTCGCCGTACGCACAAACAAAAACTTTATTGGCGATTGGATAGTAAGTGTAATCGGTGTTGAGAATTATTTTTTTATGAACAACTCCTAATTCTTGAAACTTTTCTAATATTTGAGATTCGATTTCATCTCCTGCCCGAGGTTGAACGCTATAAATTGGAGCATCTTTAAGTTTGCCGCCAAAGCAACGAAGACTTTCGGCTAAAAGAAGAGATTTTTCCGCTAAATCCCCCGATTCCGTACAAATTAGAAATGCAATTGAACTGACCATTCCCTAAATTTTTCCTAAAAAAGTCGGGTATTTCACACGCAAACGCTACAATACCCGTAGATTAAATAGAACGCTTCCATTCCATCCCTTACCCCGATCGCATCCCCTCCATTATATTCAGGGTAAGTAGGGAAATCCGAATGCGATCGGACGGACAATCCCAACGCCAGAATCCGCAGCGATCGCCCAAAATCAGAACTTAGGACTCTCAATTGAGAACGACTGTATCACCCGATCCACATCAACTTACCTGACTCAGACTATGACTGTATTGGAACAAGGCAATATTACGATCCATACCGAGAATATTTTTCCCATTATCAAGAAGTCTCTCTACTCAGATCATGAAATCTTCTTGCGGGAACTCGTTTCAAATGGGGTCGATGCGATCGAAAAGCTGAAAATGGTTTCCTACGCTGGAGAAATGAGCGGGGAAATTGGCGAGCCGGAAATTATCATCAGCATCGATAAAGAGAAAAAGACGCTTTCTATTAGCGATAACGGCATTGGCATGACTGCCGACGAGGTTAAAAAGTATATCAACCAAGTTGCCTTTTCCAGTGCTGAAGAATTTATTGAAAAATATAAAGGTGGTGCCGACCAGCCGATTATCGGTCACTTCGGACTCGGTTTCTACTCTTCCTTCATCGTCGCGTCTCAAGTAGAAATTGATACCCTATCCTACAAAGATGGCGCGCAAGCGGTTCATTGGACTTGCGACGGATCGCCCTCGTTCCAACTCGAAGAATCCGATCGCACCACCCGAGGAACCACCATCACCCTGACCCTCCAAGGGGATGAGGAAGAATATCTCGAAGAAGCGCGGATTAAGCAACTGGTGAAAACCTACTGCGACTTCATGCCCGTCCCCATTAAAATGATGAAGGCAGCCGAACCCGCAGCTAAAACCGAAGGGGAAGAAGAAACGACTGCGGAACCTAAAGAAACCCTAGAAGTCGTCAACCAGCAAAAATCCATCTGGCGATCGTCCCCTCGCGATCTCAAAGACGAAGACTATCTCGAATTCTATCGCTACCTCTACCCTTTCCAAGAAGAACCCCTTCTCTGGGTGCATCTAAAAACCGACTATCCCTTCGACATCAACGGCATTCTCTACTTTCCCAAACTCAAACCCGACGTGGATGTTACCAAGGGAAATTTGAAACTGTTCTGCAACCGGGTATTTGTCAGCGAGCACTGCGAGGAAATTATCCCCCAATTCTTGCTCCCCATGCGCGGGATTATCGATAGTCCCGACATTCCCCTGAACGTTTCCCGCAGCGCCTTGCAGATGGATCGTACGGTGCGCAAAATCGCCGACTTCATCGCCAAAAAAGTGGCCGATCGCCTCAAAGCATTGTACAAAGAAGATCGCAGCCATTACGTCAAGTGCTGGAAAGACTTGGGAACTTTCGTTAAATTCGGCTATCTGAACGATGAAAAGTTCAAGAAACAAATCGAAGATATCATCATCTACCGCACCACCGCCGACTTAGCCCCCGCAACAGAGGAGAAACCCGCCGTCCAGGTGGAAACCGAAGCCGGGGATGCTTGGGAAGATGTTACCCCCACCGACGAAGCGGCGACAACCGACGAGAAAGGGGATTCTTACACTACCCTCGAAGAGTATTTGGAGCGCAACAAAGAGCGTCAGGAAAATCGGGTTTTCTATTGTACCGAACCGGCTTCCCAATCGACATATGTGGAACTGCATAAGGCTCAGGGGTTAGAAGTGCTGTATCTCGATGCTTTCATCGACACCCACTTTATCAGCTATCTCGAGCGCGATCGCTCCGAGGTGAAGTTCTCTCGGGTGGACTCGGAACTCGACGACACCCTTTTGGATAAGGAAAAAGAAGCCGAAATCGTCGATCCCAAAACCAACAAAACCCGCAGCGAACAAATCAAAGAGCTTTTCGAGAACGCTCTGGGCAAACCCCAAGTGACCATCCGCACCGAATCCCTCAAATCCGAAACTCCCCAAGGCGCGCCACCAGCGATGGTATTGCTGCCCGAAGCCATGCGCCGCCTGCGAGATATGACGGCTCTGCTGCAACAGGAAACCGCTCTATTTCCCGACGAGCATATTTTGGTGGTGAATACCGCCCACCCGATGATTCAGAATCTGGCAAACCTGAGTCAGAGCAGTATCCTCCAAACAGAAGGGGTGTCTCCCTCGGGAGAATTGGCAAACTTGATGTGCCAGCACGTCTACGACTTTCCTCTGATGGCCCAGAAGGCCTTCGATGCCGAGAGTATGAAATCTTTTGTGGATCGATCGAATCAGGTATTGACCCGTCTAACCGATAGCGCCGCTAAGTAACCTCGTACTGCCTGCTGCTGACAAATGGGTCGATCGAAGTGCAAGCATCTCGCTCGCACTTCGATCGATTGCAGATTATCGTTGCGGTTCTCGTATCCGGCTTGTGTGGTTTGATATGATGGAAAGTCGGGCGATCGATATCCAAACTTCATCCCCAAGTTCCCATCCCCCCTAAGAAATTAAAATCAGGAGATTTTCATGGGTCGAAAATGTCAGCTTACCGGCAAGAAAGCCAATAATGGATTTGCCGTATCCCACTCCCACCGCCGATCGCACAAACTCCAGCACGCCAACTTACAGTGGAAGCGCGTTTGGTGGCCTCAAGGCAATCGCTGGGTTAGACTGAGACTGTCTACTAAAGCGATTAAAACCCTAGAAACCAAAGGGCTGTCGGCGATGGCAAAAGAAGCGGGACTGAATTTAAATAAGCTATAAAGTTGGGATGTTTCCCCGTTTATGGGAATCCAAACCGATCGGCTTTATCTGCCAAGCTTGGGGAACGTACCACCGTGCGTTCCCGTCTTTTTTTCGAGGCGTTGGAAATCCGGAAAATTCAGTGTTTTTAGATTTGCCTCCCTCTCGCAAAAAGGATGTGGATCGCCCAAAGGTAGAAGACTCATCTTGACAAGAAGCACCTAAAAAGTTAGAGCGGGGGCGATCGCTTTCCCAAAAAAAGTGGGTATCCTAGTGAATATGCCTTGCACCCAATCGCAAAAGTGATTGCACTCAAAGGTGTTTGTAGGCTAAGACAAAATTAGGTTCCTATAAAAACCGTTCCTGTCGTCTTGAGTTCGTGTCGTTCGCATCTGCCGAGGAGTTATGGCAAAGCACAAATTTATTACCATGCTTCAGCGCCGGTTGAGACATACCCTGAAGCTCTGTAACCGGGCGATCGCCAAGCGCCTGCGGAAGCTGCTGCGTCCGGTCTTTGCCGCATTTAATCGGCGATCGAACCCTCGCGCTGGATTTGTCCTCCCAACAGCGGCCTTGCTACTGTTAGTGGTGTCTTTGGTGGTGGGCGCGATCTTGATCCGGACTCTCAACCGAACAGAGCAGGTGGTGAACGAACGTCAAGAAAAAGTTATTTATAATGCTGCCACTCCAGCAATTGACAGGGCAAAAGCAAAAATCGAATTTCTCTTCAATAACGATCCTCGGCTACCGAGTGGGGTTCCCTCAGAGGACGTACTGTGGTCGATGATGCTCGACGATGGAAGTGAAAATACCGCTCCTTTGGGAACCGATCCCTATACCTTACCTGGTGAAACCCGCCTGGAGATCGGCGGTCAGAGTGCCAACGCCTGGTCTTTCCAAAGCGATAGCGATGGCGATGGGGAAGACGATACCACGATTGCCTACTCGATTATCTGGCGACTGCCCGCAGGATCGGATGCCCAGGATCAAATCGAACAAATTCTCGATCAAACAGACGACGTGCTCAGGAGTAGGGCGCAGGCATTAGCAGTGCGGAACGGACCGTTTGCCAGTGTAGCGGAAGCGGGTTGCGACATTCAGGGTAACGCGATCCCCATTGAAAAAGGCTTCTTCAAAGATCGGCAAAGCAGTGGGATCTTGCGAAAAAATTTCCAAATCGATGCCTTTGCCATCTCCAATACCGACGATCGCGGTACGGTAACAACCCTGGAGCTACAACAAGACCGACAAGCCGATCGCGGCAATAAGTTTGGAGCCTTGTTTCGTTACGACTTAGAAGTGGCTCCCGGTCAAGAATTTAAGTGGAACGGCGCAATGCAAACTGACGGCAGTTTGCTCGTGGGAAACCGCCAATTTCGAGGTTATTTAATTAGCTCTCCTAAGTCTTGTCTCTATCAAGCTGGCTCTGATACTTCTGCCATTACCTCTCCTAGCGGTCAGAATTCAGCATTTCAGGGGCAGATGATGAGTGCCAATCTAAACGGAGACAACGTGGTGAGTCGAGACAATTTCTTCCACCTCTATGGAGAGGACAAAGCGACCGTAGACGAGAAGGCAGGTCGAGGCTCCGTTGTTGAGAGGGAAAAGGTTCGATTTAGCTCCGATACAGATTCAGTCAAAGCTGGAATTAAACCATCCCAGATTTCTCTCGATCCTATTAAACTCTTTACGACGGGTGAGTCGGCATATCAGTCGACCCTGACTCCCGATGCGATCCGAGATGAAAATTGGTCGACCACTGATTTTGTCAAGGAAGAAAGAATGGTAGGTAACCCTTCTCAAACTTCCTTCGAGATCGATGACTCTTACCGTGCTGACGATCGATACGGTCCTTCCCCCGTCTACGATGAAAAAGCAGGCTTAAGTTTGCAGCAACTTGGGACGCAAAATGGCGACCCGATCTCCGGTCAGGAGAAATTAACGACCTTCACTCCCGTGGCTGCTAATCTCAGTGCCGACCGAACTGAGTTGGGCTTGGACGGTTACTGGGAACGTCGCGCCTGGCGCGAAGGGATGCGGGTTATCGTCGGACAGCGGCTGGAGTTGGGGAACGATCCCCTACCCACCCCCGTTGACTACCGAGGGGAAGACCTCAATAACACCCTCAGGAGGGCTAATCGCAATAATGCCGGTCGAGAGCACGAAACCCTACAGCGACGCTCTTTGCGGGATAACTTAGCAGCGGTGCAAACCACGGCAATTTACCATCATGCCTCAGGTCCAACAGATGAGAGCGATCCTCCCGTAGCGGCTATTATCAGTACCGTTCACCCCGGTACCTCAGAAACCCTCAAGCGCAGTTCGACGTTCGAGCAGATCGATGAATTTGGCACACAGGGAGCTGGTATCTTTGCTGGCACCTTTGGGGACAACCCGAACGAAATTCCCATCGACTTTTTCACCGGACGAGGAACAAACGGATGGGAAATCGACTTTCAGAACAATTACTTTACTGATGCCAACGTCCAGACAGCCTTAGAAAACCTGGCTAATTTTTCCGGCGATGATGATGGCGCGTTCCCGCCTTTGCAGGAGAACGGCGGGAACATCATTCACCCATACCCGGAACTGACCAAGTGGGGCAATTTCTCGAACTTAAAACGAGCGTTAGGTCCCGATGGAAACGGTAGTATTGCCGACGAATCCTACCAACATACGGCCTCTCTCACCTTGGGAATGTTGGCCTACAACCTTGCCTATCTAGAGGCT
This sequence comes from Zarconia navalis LEGE 11467, assembly GCF_015207075.1. GTDB lineage: Bacteria > Cyanobacteriota > Cyanobacteriia > Cyanobacteriales > Geitlerinemataceae > Zarconia > Zarconia navalis. The sequence goes on along the minus strand of NZ_JADEXN010000001.1, from coordinate 14,739 downwards.
TACAATTACGGTAATGCAAATAACCGACGAAATCATCTCAACGAGATCGATGCGATCTTGGAGCAAACCTTGACCGACCCCATTACGGGAACGGCTAGAACCGATCCAGATGGATTGCAACTAGGAGCAACACCGGAAGAGTACGTGGCGGCGATCGCCACAGCCGAGCCAGATTTAGAAGACATCGCACGGTTGCTCTCCCTCAAAGAGCAAACTAATCGCGATCGAACCTTTGGTTTCCGAGCTTCGCCAACCACTCTAGGCGAATTTAAATATACAGTACAGTTCCTCAAAGATGAATCTGCAAGTGGTGGAACGGATGACTCCTTTACCTATGGAGGAATTAAGTACGACGCCTTAACAGCGGACACTCCGCCATCGAGTGGAGGAAGTTCGCCCATCGAAACGAATCATGCCTACTTCACGTGTGATTTCAGTAACACCCCAGGAAACGGAAATAACTTTTTCGGTTTTGGACCTCCAGCAAATATTGCAACCGAACAAAAGTTCATCCGTTTAGCAACGGCCCTGTGTGGCGTTAACGAAGATACCAATGGCAACGGAACTCTAGACAATGCCAACGAAGATTTAAACGACAACCAAACCCTCGATTCGGTCAAATATCCTTCCCTGTTCTACCTGTTCCCCAAAGAAAATCACGATCGCAAAGGTGCAGGAGCGATCGCACAACCAACAACGCCAAGAACCGGTGACTACGCTGTCGATCGATACTTAACCGACAACAATATTCCCAATGCTCAATTTGTTGCTCTCGAGCCGCTAGATATTATCCTCCAACCCAAAGCCATTGCCAATTGGAATTTACCCGTCGACCGCATCGGAGCTAATCCCCCCCCGCAATGCAATAACGATGCCACGGCAACGAACCCGAATACCAATTGCGGCAAACTCAGCCTCATTTACGACGGCACAGACTACTACCGATTGGCATTCAAAGATAGTGCCTTTTTCAACGGTCGCGAAATGATGAACGTCCGAGCGCTGAATTTGGACTTGGAACTGCTGAAGGAAAACGAAACCCCTAACGGCGACTTTTGGCTTGCTGCCGGTGACGACAGCGAGTCGGTTCAAATGGAAGGTGGTATCGTCTACGCTTTCCGAGAAGATGCCATTCGCGAAGATGCGATCGCTCGTCCCCAAGGGGGAACCTGCAACAGCTTTCAAGATTTTACGAACGGAAATTGTCGTTCCGATGCCACCGATCCGATCGATCCGGCCGTGAGCGGTAACGGCATCAGTCCAAAGCCCGTCGATTACTATCCCGATCCCGATCGACGTCCCGACGGATTCCGACTGACGAACGGCGAAGATATCTCCCGCGATGCAGCCGGAGGACAGACTCAGTACGGCATTACATTTGTTTCCGATAATCCCGCTTACTTGCAGGGCGATTTCAACTGCCACGGCTTCGGCTCCTGCAACAACCCGATAGAAGAGTTCCAAACAGAGCTGCCCGATGGTTTTACCCCACAGGATTTCTACAGAAGAACGAATTTAAACGACAGCTTTGCTCGCGCTGAGGAAGGAGATACCTGGCGCTTTAGCGAGTTCCTCGTCGATGCGATGACCCTGCTTTCGGATAACTTTTGCGAGGGTAGTCTAGAAGACGGCTTCCTAATCGCCAGTCCGAATGTTGGCAACCCAACCCTGCCGACCGAACTGAGAAGTTTGGGAAGATCGGCAAATGCGAACCTGAGCGATGTGTACGGCTGTGCGAATAACAGAGAAGTATACACCTCCTACACGAATCAAAACCGCCCCCAGAACCCGTTGACGACCAATTTTGAATGGCTTCGGGAGAATCCGGCCGATCCCGCCTCTCCGATTAAAATCTCTGCCAATGGCAACCCGGAAACCTACGATCCGACCGATGCCGCCCCGCTCTCGACCGCTATTGACTATAGCGGAACGTATCATCAATTTACCGCCAGCTTTGCTGGTGCGGGTGGTGACGATCAAAAACCGATGAACGTCGCCACCCTCCAGAAAGTGAACGCCGTCATCATCAGCGGGATCGTCCCGTCCCAAGCGGGTCAAACCTATGGCGGGTTACACAACTTCCCCCGATTCATCGAAGATTGGTTAACCGGTTCTCAAGCGGCTAAAATTAGTGGCTCTCTCATGCAGTTCAACTTCAGCACCTATGCAACGGCTCCCTTCGACCAAGATGCTTGGGAACCGGATCTACCAGCTCAGCTTGGCGGACCGATCATTCACTACTACCAGGCTCCTCAACGTCTGTGGGGTTACGATGTGGCCCTACAATACGTTCAGCCCGGTCCTATCACCAGGCGCTTAGTTAAACCCAGTCCTTTTCGCAGCGAGTTCTATAGCGAACTTCCCCTCGACGATCCCTATATTTTGAACTTGCGCTGTTCTACGGACGAGAACGGTGCGATCGATCCTCGCGCCCAAGAAAATGGAGAATGTTAGCGACCGAGCAATTTCTTCTAAGGAGACAAAAATGTACGAACCCATGAATCAATTGAAAAAACAACTTAAAATTCTGGGAACGGCTCGACCCTCAGAGGAAGGGTTAACACTCATGGAGTCTCTGATCGCGGTTGTGATGGTATCGGCTGTGGCTGTTGCCATTACCCCCCCCATTTTTCTATCGGTAGCGACCCGAGTTCAAAATCGTCGGGCAGAGCAAGCCCTGCAACTGGCTCACGGTCAAATCGATCAGGTTCGAGTGCTCGTGGAACAAGGCCTCGATGCGAGTAATATCGAACAACTTCCCGCACTAGCTGCGGGTGCAGCCAGTTTGGATGATGTCAATCCTCCCGGTAGCGAGTACTCAGCGCTGCAATCGACCAACTACAGTTGCTCTGACTACGATGTAAACCCCAAGCAAGTGCCAGTCAATCAGGCTTTACCCATTGATATTAATGGTGACTGCGAAGCGGACTTCTTCGTGCAAACGTTTCGATATAAGGATGTGGAAGGCCCGATTACTCCTGGAGTTCCGATCGTGTTCAACATGGGAGTCAGAGTTTATTACAGAAATGCAGAGTTACAAAATGCAGAAAAAAAACAGGCTTCGTTAAAACTGACAACAGGAGAAGGCCAACAAAGAACTCATCCTTTAGCGGTCATGTCTACGGCGCTAGCTCAAGGAGATAAAGATGGTTCCTTAGATGGCTATCGCCAGTTTTTAGAATAATCAGTTGATGGTTTGCATCGATTTAAATCCATGTAATATTTATCGGAGCGCTGGGTTGAAATGAAGCGAAAACTCATGTCTTTTAAATACATAAAATTTTTTTTGACTCAATTCGGGCGATCGTCCTCAAAACAGAAACAGTCTGGATTTACATTGACCGAGCTGTTAGTTTCGATTATCATTGCTTCTCTGATTGTGGTGGGATTGCTGAGTTTAGTTGTGGAATTGCTCACAACAGATGCTCGAGAAACGGCTCGCACCGAAACCCAGCGCGAGATGCAAATGGCACTGGACTATATCAGTACCGATATCCGAGAAGCCGTTTACGTCTATGACGGTCAGTGTTTGGTCGGTCAAAATAACTGTTCGGGAATTTTCGCGCAACAGTACGTTCCCGTTCCCCAGAATAGCGTCCCCATTCTTGCTTTTTGGAGACTAGATCCTTTACCCGATGCGCTTATAAACCAGTGTGCTACTTCCACTGCCGAGACTCCGCTCAGGGTTGGCAATCAGACAGTTCCTTGCCTGCAAGGGCGGATGTACACTCTCGTGGTATACCACCTGACGAGACAGGAGGAAGGCAAAGCTTGGCAAGGCTTAGCACGAATTCAGCGCTACACGTTGCCCCAATTCGATCGGAGAGGACAGGTCGTTACGGGATATGCAGATCCCACTGATGCAACAACATTTGTCAATTGGCCTTTGGATGATGATGGTCGTTCTGCTGCCAATGGCTCCCCCAATCTTCAAGGTCGCATCCATACGTTAGTCGATTTCGTCGATAGTAGACCGATGAACGAAATTCCTGAAATTCAGGATACGAGTCCGGAAGTCAACTGTCCGCCCAATTATCAGCTAACTCCCAGCGACGAGATCTTGGCAGCGCAGTCATTCCCGCAAATGCGTAATTTCTATGCCTGCGTCCTCTTGCCCGCACAATTTAGAGTCCAACAGTCCACGGGAGCTTTCAATCAAAAAGTGATTCTCTTTATTCGAGGGAACGCCAAAGGTAAGCCGGGCATTGATACGGTAAACGAAGGATTTATGCCGACCATTGCCACTCAAGTTCTCAATCGAGGGGTACGGAATAAAGCTCCCTCACAGTAATCTTAGCTTACAGTAATCTTACTCGATCGGCTCATTGGAATGGGAGGCAAATTTATGTTAAGGCAACGAAACCCGAGAGATACGGTTGCTGGCTTTACGATCGCAGAAGCCCTAGTAGTTGTCGTCATGGCGGGGATTTTGGCAGCGATCGCCGCTCCGAGTTGGCTGGCTTTTCTCGATCGAAAGCGAGTTAGTTCCGCCCAAGACCAAGCCCTACAGGCAATGCGATCGGCTCAAGCCAAAGCCATTCGGCAAAAACAGACTTGGGAAGCTGGCTTTAGACAAGAAGGAGATCGCATCCAATGGTCTGTTCACATTCCCTCAAACAATCCTATATGGCAAGATTTGCTAGATGGTGACTCCAATACCGTAAAAATTTTGGAGAGTAGCAACCTCGGAAGTCAATGCACTGCCGAAGCGAATTACTGCGTCCGCTTTCAAGATCGGGGAAGTCTTGATGAAGAGTGGTTTGACGCACAAGGGGGGAACGAGCCGATCGGTCAAATTACGTTTACGACAGTCAACGATAGCGAAGGTCCCAAGCGCTGCGTTGTTGTTGCCACCATCCTGGGATCTCTTCAAACTGGCAGAGATGATGACTGCAATTAAGGACAACAATGCCACGGGGCGATCGACTACTCTACACTCCCAGCTAACTTTTGCCCCAAGCGAGGTTCCGTTCCCTCGAGCAATCGCTGGATATTCGCCCGATGGCGGAAGACAATATACACCGCCGCTGCTACTCCGAACAAGCAATAGGCTAAAGGCTGATGGGTGAAGAGCATCAGTGCCAAAACCCCGATCGCCGCCAACATGGAACTGAGGGAGACGATGCGGAAAATCGCCAACACGATCGCAAAAATTCCCAATGCTCCCAATCCCACCGGCCACGCCATCGCTAGCAATACCCCCAAGGCACTGGCCACAGATTTTCCCCCTTTTGTCAGATTGGGATCTTTCGTTTTGAGTATTAGCCAAATGGATTGACTGTGTCCGAAGATTGCCGCAATACCAGCTAAAGTCACCATCCACGGTAACCAGCTTTCTGGATCGACGGAGTTAGGAATAAAAGGTGCAATCGCCGATCGGGAGTAGCATCCGCGCACCAGAACGATCGCCGCCACCGCTTTGAAAATATCGATCGCCAAAGTCAATATTGCCGGCCCTTTCCCCAGAACTCGCAACACGTTCGTTGCTCCGGTGGAACCCGAACCCTGCTGGCGAATATCAATTCCCTGCAACCCCCAACCCAACCAATACCCCGTGGGTGTGGAACCTAGCAGGTAGGCGACAATGAGTAAAAGCCCGTTGGCACTTAACCACAACACCATAAGATAATTTTATAAACTTATAACGATCCCCACTATTGTAATGGGGATTGGTTGAAGCTACTGTTGTGGCACGGCAACGATTTGCTGCCTGTTGGGAAGCCAACCAAATTTTGCAAATGCGAGTGGGAAGTCCAGTTCAAATCGGGATTCTAGACGACTATCGAAAATGACGGTCGAAACGACATTGGCAACGACAGCAAAAACGACAGTGGCATCGGAAGGTCTACAAGAATAGCTGTAACTATGGTGACTGTAGCGGCTGCTATACCGATGTTGAGTGTGGTGATTTTGGTGATTGTGGCAAGTGTGGCGCTGGGTATCGATCTCTGTTCGAGTGCGGATTGTGGAAGTTGCGGATAATATCGAAGCGTGAACCAGAAACAGAAAATCAAATGGGGGGCACTGAGCGTCGGAGTAGCGATCGCCGCAATTTTCCTAGGTTGGTACTTCCTCAAACCTCGCCCCGAACCGATCGCAATTGCCCGCGAGAAATGCGAAAGCGATGAAGAGTTTGTCTGGATTGAGGGAGGGGAATTCATTCGCGGCAGCGATGATGCCGAACGAGACTACGCTTATGAAATTTCGGCTGTTGCCGCTGCCGAAAGTACGGAATTAGTCGATCGCACCGAATCGAGATTGCGAAAACAAGGTTGGTTCGATCGCGAACGCGATCGCCAAGAACGAGATTTACCAGCATTTTGTATCGGTCGAAACCTGGTGACGAACGAGCAATATCAAACGTTCGTCCGTGCTACCGATTACCCCGCACCCGCTATTTCTGAGTTTGATTACCAACAGCAAGGGTTCCTCGTTCATCCCTATTCCACCGTCAAACCCTACCTTTGGAATCGTCAAACGTATCCAGACGGACAAGGACAGCATCCGGTGGTTTTAGTGTCCTACGAGGATGCGCGAGCCTATGCCGACTGGAAAGGACAACAAGACGATCGCACCTATAGCTTACCGAGCGCATTGGAATGGGAGAAGGCAGCGCGAGGTACGGACGGACGCTATTTCCCCTGGGGCAATCAATGGTATGCCGATGGAACGAATTGGGCGGGCAGCGAACCTCAAGGAAGCAGTGAGGTCGCCTTGTATCCTACCAGCCGCAGTCTTTATGGCGTGGAAGATATGGCGGGAAATGTCTTTGAATTTACCTCGAGCGTTTACCAAAGAGGATTGCAACGAGTCAGCCTTATGAAAGGCTGTTCCTGGGATGACTTACCGGGGTTTTGTCGCGGGGCTTACCAACACGCTCGCCCGATCGAATCGCGCCATATTCTGTTTGGATTTCGGCTAGTTCGCAAGTAAGTGTTCTCGCAAATAACGGGCCGCTTCGACTAATACCGAATCGGGAGATGGAAACCGGGTCGGATCGAGAAGATCGTACACTTCTTTTAATGCCCGATCGTCCGCTGCCTCGGACACCCCAAAATTCGCCTCGAAAACGGCAACATATTTGTCATTGACCTGAAGATAACTGGCAATCGCCCCCACATATTGCCGTTCTTTGAGATGTATTTGACCATCGACACTCGACATCTGACAACTAAAGCCCACGAGTAACAGTTTTTCTGCCACCGATAGCGAAGCGCTTAAAATTCGTAAATCTTCGGGTTTTCGATCGATTTTTTTCTGGCGAATTCCTTGCAAGACGGCTTGGATAAAAGAAGAGCGATCGCTTTTCGGGTCGATGATTCGATCGAGAACGGTTTGTAGCTGCTGCGTTTCTCGCTCTTCGAGCTTGCCATCCACAAATAACGTCCCTAGCAGCACCCACACCAGACAGGCTGAGAAAATATCCGTCCCGGTGACGCCTTCTCGATCGAGTTGAGATCCGGCGATTTGCCCCAAGAGCTCGATCGCTTCGGGATTAATCGGCACTCGCTGCATGAATTACTTTACCTATCTTTTGAACCATCATAAAACTAGTGGGACTTCAGCCACTAGAAAGATTACAAAATCCCGAGGCTTTCTGGGTCTTAGACGACCTAAGACTACAATCGTAGATCGACTGCCCAATATAAGCCTTAAAGTTCGATCGCCCAACCACGAATATGACCCAGTCTGCGAGTCCTTCCCCATCTGTCACCCCACTCAACTTTCGCGGCGCGTATCGCTGTCCGGCGTGCCGTCGCGGTCAAATTTCCGCACTCGTCCTCACGGAAGCTTTTGGCTGCAATACCTGCAACCATATCTTTACGGCCAACCTAGCGAAGCAATCGGTGCAAGTGGTGGATAGTTCGCCGCCACTTGCGTGGAGATGGAACGGTCGTAAATGGAAACCCACCCATCGGGATGTCGATCCTCTCAATGGATGGGTTTGGTGTTTGGCGATCGCGTTTGTTCTCTTGCCAACCTCGATCGTCGCTCTCGGGGCGTACGTTTTCCCCCCACTTCCCGATAGTGCCTGGGGCTGGTTTCCCCTCGCCTGGGCTGGGTTGACGTTGGGGGCACACTTTGCTTGCGTGGCATGGCTGGTGATGGAATACTACCAATTTCCAGCGATCCTATTTCTGCGCCTCGGTCAGCGACGCCTCAGTTCGACGGGGAATTCTCGTTTGCGGATGTAAAGCTCGAGCGATCGGCCAACCTATTGCGATGCCGAACCTCGATAAATCCGTTGCCGTTGTTCCGGCGAAAGCCAGGAGTCGTGGTTAGAGGTCCTGTTGTACGTCATCGTCTTATCGGTTGATGATGCAGATTCGGGTTCGAGTCCCAAAAGCCGCACCGATGGAGATTGCGAGAGCGTGCAACCCTGCATAGAAGCTTCTACAAATCCGTCTGGGTCAACGAAACCGTGGCGCGTCGGATCGTACTCTCGCACTTCTCCGGACTCGATATTGTAGACCCAAGCGTGTAGGTGCAGTCTGCCTTGATGAAGTCTAGAGTGAATGACTGGATACGTCCGCAAGTTTTCGATTTGGGTGAGGACGTTTTCGGCTACGGTCAGCTCTAACAGTTCGGAGCTTTCTAGATCGGGATAGTTATCTTTAATTAAGCGACGGGTGGCTTCGGCTTGTTTGAGCCAATCGTACACCAGCGGCATATCTTCTTCGAGTTTGCTGAGTTTGAGCAATCCTTTCATCGCTCCGCAATTGGAGTGACCGCAGACGATAATTTGCTCGATATCTAGAGCTTGTATTGCATATTCGACAGCGGCCCCTTCGCCGCCATTGGTCGCTCCGAAGGGTGGAATCATATTCCCGGCATTGCGGATGACGAACAGTTCGCCAACTTGCGCTTGGGTGATCAGGTTGGGATCGATTCGAGAATCGGAGCAAGTGATGAATAGAACTCTGGGGTTTTGACCGCGCGCGAGTTCCTCAAATAAAGCGTGGTGGGTACTGAAGTAACTGGTCTGAAACTGGTGCAGTCCACTAATCAGTTTTTTCATAGAACGTTTTCGACTCCCGAGGCGGATAGGTTGGCGATCGGGCACTCAGCCGGTTGAGGCTAAACCGATCGGGCGATCGCACCCTCACCCCGTCCCGGAAAACAAGCAACTGAAATGCCTTTTGATGCTAGATCTCACGTTTTCAAACGCGGTCGATCTAGTACTCTTAAAGACTTTAACAAAGTTTTAAGACTTTTCTAAAAAGTTGAGGAGATTTTTTCAGATGTCGAGCGTCATCGAAAGACTTATCCGAAAGCCGTTAACACCGTCCACCCATCAACGAGCAACAGCATCAACGTACAACCGAGTAAAATCAGGTACATCCACGGCTGGGCCAGGGGACGAACATCAGTGGTATCGATTCCCGTCCGAGCTTCCACCTGACGCACCAAGCGTGCAAATCCGGCCACTCGCGCGGGCAATAGATACCCTTGACTCGATTTATCGAGGAAATAGTACACCAATCCTCCCTGACCCGTAGAGCGTGGTTTGAGGGCTTGGATTTGGGTCCACGGTAGAAACCAGCCTTTGCGAAAAATTTGGGGAACCCACTTCGGATAAGTCACTTGAATTCCCCGATCGTCCAATAATACTCGCTCGCTGAGCGCTCCGTATAATGCAACGAATCCAATAGCGATCCCCACCCCTAAAAATTTTGGAGAGACGGGTGCGTGCGCGTGACTCGATAACGCCGGCAGGGGAAGGGTGAGGGCAACGTACAAACTTAGTAAAGTTATCCGAATGAGGGGGGAAATTCGATACAGCGTGCTTTCGAGAGGTTGGGGAGTTGGGGACACGGTCGTTGGGTAAAGCTAAAAAGTAAGAATCAACGAGAATTGGGACGCGATGGCAGCCTGCGTTCTGGTTCGGCACTCTACTTTAGATTGCCACATCCTAAATCCCTTGTAGATACCATCTCAGTTGGTGGTGCGCAGGGTCTACTTTTGTTACCAATTCTCGCTGACTTGCGAGGGTTAATCGAAGGCGAAATTCGCCTAATCTACAGAAGCCAGAACCTTCTGTTTCGATGCATGGGTTGACTCGTCCGAGATCGGGACTTCATAATTATTTACATTCTCTGAGGGTCTTTGAGGGTTACAATCCTTGTCAATGCTCTCAACGAGCTGAAGTCTTAGACGATCGCAAGGAATCGTATCGGAAAGAATTGCGCTAGCCATCATTCCCGTGTGAATCTCGAGCTGCCCCTCGCAGAGCGCTTCAAAAACTAGACGCTGTCCGGGAAACACAACACGCTCGAAGTACCAGTTCGGCACGTTGGTAATCCGGGCAATTTGGATCTGGCTGGTAGCGTTGACGTAGCAGCAAGTAATCGGATCGGCGCTTCCTAAAGGTAAGGGATCGAGGATTTGAGCCATAGCTATAAGTGGGTGATTTACCAGGTGAAACAATATTGATTGCTTGTTATATCCGCACACTAACATTTTGCGATCCCCACTAGCTGTAAAAGTGACTACCAAGTCAGCATTTCTACGGAGATAGCTGAAAAGTTAGAAGTCCGAAAAAAGCACGATATTTGGAATTTTTCGCCAAAAGATCGAAAAATTAATGGCGATCGGGTATTAAGAATCTCGTTCCGATTGAATATGACGAGTTAGGAGATCGATGGCGCGATCTCGGAGCGATCGGATCGACACGAACAAATCTCTCGCCGGGGCTGGGGATCGCCCGCCCGAGGGGCAAAGCGCCCATCAACTCCTAGAATAAATGGTATCTTAAAAGTTAAGTTATATAAAGATTTCGATATGACCAGCTCCCCGATCGTAAATCGAGTTTTATACGTTCGCCTTCCCTGTAATCCAATCTTTCCCATTGGAGTCGTCTATCTAGCCGATTTCGTTCGCAAGCAATTTCCGGCGCTCGAACAGCGCATCTTCGACTTGGGTGCAGTTCCACCTCTAGACTTTTCTCGGGCTTTAGATACCTGTATCGACGAGTTTCAACCCACCCTGTTAGTTTTTTCTTGGCGCGATATCCAAATTTATGCCCCTGTGGGCGGACGCGGCGGCAATCCCTTACAAAACGCTTTCGAGTTTTACTACGCCCAAAATCTTGCGGTGAAGCTGCGCGGGGCACTTGGAGGTCTGCGTTTGGCCGCATCCTACTATACCGAACTGTGGCGCAATTTGGGATTAATTAAACGGGGGTTGAAACGGGCGAGAAAATATCATCCCGAAGCCCGAGCGATTGTTGGGGGTGGGGCAGTGAGCGTCTTTTACGAGCAACTCGGACGCAGCCTACCCCAAGGGACGATCGTTTCGGTTGGCGAAGGAGAAGCCTTACTGGCAAAACTCCTGCGAGGCGAAGATATTCACAGCGAACGCTGTTACGTTGTTGGAGAAACCCAGCCTCGGAAGGATACGATCCACGAAGCCCCCACTCCGATCGAGAAAACCGCTTGCGACTACAACTATATCGAGAGTATTTGGCCCGAGTTCGACTATTACCTACAAGATCGCGACTTCTACTTGGGAGTGCAAACCAAACGCGGCTGTCCTCACAACTGCTGCTATTGCATCTATACGGTGATTGAAGGAAAACAAGTTCGCATCAACCCCGCTTCGGAAGTTGTTGCCGAAATGCAACAGTTGTACGATCGCGGCATTCGCAACTTCTGGTTCACCGATGCCCAGTTTATTCCCGCCCGCCGGTTTATCAACGATGCGATCGAACTGCTACAAAAAATTATCGATGCCGGGATGGACGATATTCACTGGGCGGCTTACATTCGTGCCGATAACCTCACCCCCGAACTGTGCGATTTGATGGTGAAAACGGGGATGAACTATTTTGAAATCGGCATTACCAGCGGTTCCCAGAAACTGGTGCGTAAAATGCGAATGGGCTACAACCTGCGCGTGGTTCTGGAAAATTGCCGGGATTTGAAAGCTGCTGGATTCAACGATTTGGTGTCGGTGAACTACTCCTTTAACGTCATCGACGAAACCTTCGATACGATTCGGCAAACCATCGCCTACCATCGCGAACTCGAACGGATTTTCGGGGCAGATAAAGTGGAACCGGCGATCTTTTTTATCGGGTTGCAACCCCACACCCATTTAGAAGAATATGCCTTCGAGGAAGGAATCATCTCCCCCGACTACGATCCGATGAGCTTGATGCCCTGGACGGCACGGAAGTTGCTGTGGAATCCCGAACCCTTGGGAACCTTTTTCGGGGAGATTTGTTTGGAGGCGTGGCAGCGCAATTCCGATGACTTCGGGCGCGAGGTGATGCAGATTTTAGAAGAACGGTTGGGTTGTGCCGAGTTGAGCGAAGCTCTTTCGGCACCGATGAACTCGCCCTCGAAACCGGAAGAAAAACAAGCCATTGGGGGCAGCGCGAGTGGGAAATCGTCTGGCGCCCTTATTGGCGGTCGATAAATTCATTGGTATCAGTTAAGCGCTCCATTTCCCATATCTTTACCCTTTTGTCCAAAATGTTCCGGAATTCTATATTTTTGGCATGTAGTTCTATACGATCGCCAATTTATAGCCCGATCCGACGGGTGACCCAAATTATAGGTTGGATGGTCGCAGGCGATCGTTACTAGTATCAGATACAGGCAAGCAGGAAAGTCGCCGATCGCCAAAGCTCGGCTCGATCGTTTCAATCCTTTCGCCATCGAGTGCAAAAACAACAATCATCGGTTATGGAGACCTCGTCAACCCAAGTGTTGCTAGGTTCGAGTTGCCGTTGTTTCTCTGTCGATACGATCGATTTCTAACTCACATTTCTCAAAACTCTTTCTTGAAAGTGCTAAGACTCTGAAAATTGCGATAACACCTCGAAATATCGATGATATTGCTTCAAAATTCAATTTCAGATTGATTATATTCTATTATAGAAACCTGGAGATTTAATTTATTAATTAGTTTTGGAAAGTCAGTATTTCTTACTAGCTTCTTGAGTTTTCTATCAAATTAGACAGAAATACTAAAATAGAATTTATAAAGTTTGAATTGAAACGCGATCGAAAATATTTTACTTTTGGGTGAAAGCTTTTAGATAAATTTAGGTGAATCGGCTTAAAGTGACTTCTGAAGCAATAAAATAAGAAACTAAACAAGATGAATACAAAAAAAATAGATGTATCTAATCTTGAATTCTCGATTCGCCTGAAACTGGGGATCGTATTATTTAGTTTTAGCTGGATCTGCAACCCCCAAACCCTCCTGGCCCAAATCCTTCCCGATGATACGTTACCCAACAATTCGAGCGTCGAAATCGAAGGCACACTACAACAAATTACTAGAGGAACGGTCGCGGGCGATAACCTTTTCCATAGCTTCGATCGCTTCAATCTCGAAACTGGTTCGACTGCCTATTTCGATAATGCCCTCACCATCAACAATATTATCGCCCGCATTACTGGAGGAGAAATCTCCAATATTGATGGGTTAATTCGAGCTAATGGAACGGCGAATTTATTCCTACTCAACCCCGCTGGAATCGTATTTGGGCCGAACGCAGCCCTTGACATTGGTGGGTCATTTGTTCCGAGTACCGCCGAGAGTTTGCTCTTTGAAGATGGCAGTCTTTATCATGCCGCCGAACCGCACAATTCTCCCCTACTCACCGTGAGCGTTCCCATTGGTTTGCAATTGGGTTCAAATCCCGGCAACATCATCGCTCGCTCTCGTGTCGCTCTCGATAGCAATCCCATCGGACTCGCCGTCCAACCTACCCAAACTTTGAGAGTTGTGGGGGGAAATATTGCCTTAGAAGGGGGATATCTAACGGCTCCCGACGGGGCGATCGATCTGGTCTCGGGCAGTAATGAAACGGTGATTTTTGATGCTCCGTTTTCGAGTTCTAATGCACCCATCGGAACGATTCAACTGACTCAGAACGCCAGTGTCAATACTAGTGGTTTGGGAGGAGGACGGATTCAAGTTCGCGGGGGAGAGATTTTTCTCGATCGAAATTCTCGCTTTGTCGCCGATACTTTTGGTTCCTTTGACGGTGGCGGTATTGAAATTGAAGGAACAACTCTGCGCCTACGAGACGGATCGTTTGTGTCCGCTTCTACTTTTGGCGAAGGAACCAGCGGCGGTTTGAGCGTTCGCACCGACTTACTTGAAATTACCGGAACGCGCCCGACAGACTTACTCTCAGAACTCGTCGCCGCCACGATCGATCCCCTGGCGTTGCGCGATGGACTGTACAGTATTAGTGCCGCCACTGGCAAAGCCGGAAATCTCTCCATCGAAACTCAGGAGTTGCGCGCCATTAACCAAGTTGGCATTATGACCACAACCTTCGTTGCTGGAGAGGGAGGAGACTTGACATTGGATGTTTTGGGAACGGCGCGGTTCGATCGATCTGTGGTTTTAGCCGGAACCGCAGGGATGGGAAATTCGGGCAATGTTACCCTGAGTGCTGGGGAGTTACGTTCCTTCGACAACACCTTTATCGGTGCGGTTACCAGTTCCACGAGTCAAGGGAACGGCGGAGATGTCACCATTGCTGCCGAGACGATCGAATTGAGAGGCGTACCGGGAGGGCAGCTATCTCCGGGCGGTTTCTTCAGTACCAGCCTTGGAGCAGGCGATTCGGGAAATCTGAGGGTGGATGCAGGTCAGATTGTCGTCGCCGATGGGATGCAAATTTCTGCATCGGCGGCTGGTGGGGGACGCGGTGGGAATCTCACCGTGACTGCCGAATCGATCGATTTGAGCGGTGCGTCCGAGGATGGACGA
>NZ_JADEXN010000166.1 GCF_015207075.1 Zarconia navalis LEGE 11467 | reverse complement strand
CATCCGACATCCCAAACGATACGATATCCATGACCCACCAGATCTGGAACACCCTCAAAAAACGAATCGGTCAGTGGCGTGGGGTTTTAACGATCGCGCCAACGGTAGCGGGATTAGTGGTTCTCGGCGCGCAGACCGGGACATTTGCCTTACTTGAGTGGGCGACTCTCGATCGCTTTTTTCAACTACGCCCGGCCGAACCGACCGACTCTCGAATCGCAATTGTCACCATTAGCGAGGCAGATATTGCCAATCTCGGACAATGGCCCATGAGCGATCGGGTGATGACCCAGTTACTCAGTAATATTAAAGCGCAGCAACCCGTCGCGATCGGTGTCGATATTTACCGAGATTTACCCGTCGAACCGGGTCACGAGGAGTTAATTAAGCTCTTCGAGTCCACACCCACCCTGATTGGCATTGAAAAAGCCAGTGGAGAAACCGTCCCGCCTCCCCCAAAATTGGCCCAGTTGGGACAGGTTGGTGCGTCTGACCTCCTCCAAGATGCTGATGGTAAGGTGCGCCGGGGATTGGTGTGGCTTGATGGCGAAGACGGTCAACCGCGAGAGGGACTCGGTGCAAAGCTGGCGTGGATTTATCTGGCAGCGGAGGAACTCGAGTTCAAAAATTCTCGCCCCAACGAATATCAGGTGGGGAAACTGGCACTCGCGCAATTACAGGGGAATGAAGGAGGCTACGTCGGCAGGAAGAAAGGCGGATATCAGGTTTTATTGAATTTTCGCGGCGGGATCGATCGCTTCGATACCATTTCTATGACCGATGTGCTCGAAAACCGCATTCCGTCAGATTTAATGCGCGATCGCATCATCTTTGTCGGTGCAACGGCCGACAGCCTCAAGGACATTTTCCTCACGCCATATAATGAAACCTTGCTGACCCCCGAGCCGGTTCCGGGTGTCGTCATTCATGCCAATTTAACCAGCCAGCTTTTGAGTGCGGCCCTTGACGGTCGTCCCATGCTGAAAGTTTTTGGAAAAACGGTCAATTGGTTTTGGATTGGAGCTTGGTCGTTCGTCGGTGCGGCAGGCAGTTGGCGCTTGCTGCAAATGCGCTTGCGCAATCCCTACCTATCAGGCACCATCCTCATGATTCTCGTTTCTGGAAGCGTTCTGGGAACCGGTAGCTATCTGGCTTTTCTCGTGGGTTGGATGATTCCAGTTTTTTCGCCCCTACTGGCCTTGAGCGCCTCCGCAATTTTGACGGCAAACTATCACGGTCGATGGCAACTCAAACAGGCAAACCAGCAACTCGCAAAAACGAATGAAAAGCTAGCGCATACCAACCAGCAGCTAGAAAAAAGCAACGCGCAACTGGCAGATGCAAACCAGCAGTTAGAGGAATACTCACATACCTTAGAAAGTAAGGTTGCCGATCGCACCCGAGAACTGCAAAATACCCTCGATAGCCTCCAAGAAACTCAAGACGAGCTGATTCAATCTGAAAAAATGGCAGCTCTCGGGCAACTGATTTCTGGAGTCGCCCATGAAGTGAATACGCCATTAGGTGCGATTCGTGCTTCTGTAGATAATATTAATATTTTTTTGAATAAAAATCTAGAAAATCTGCCAATTTTTTTTACGAAACTTTCAGTCAAGTATCAACCCCTATTTTTACAATTACTTCAATATTCCAGTACGAAAGGTGAAAACTTATCCAGTCGAGAAAGACGAAAATTAAAACGCGCTCTCGCTCGAAAAATGCGAGAACACGATCTAAAAAGTGCAGAAACTATTGCCGACATTCTGGTAGACTTAGGAATTTACGAAGAAGACCGGTTTCGTGATTTTTTACCTTTAATTCAAGCGACCGATCGCGAAGATATTTTGAATACGGCTTATCAAATAGCTGGATTACAAAAAAGTACGAGTACAATTATTAATGCAACCGATCGTGCCGCGAAAGTTGTTTTTGCACTCAAAAGCTATGCTCGTTACGAGACAAGCGGTAACAAGATAAAAGTTCGCATTACCGATGGCATCGATACCGTTCTTAATCTTTATCAAAATAAACTACAGAACGGTATTGAAGTGATTCGGAACTACGAATCGCATATTCCTCTCATCTTAGGTTATCCCGATGAAATTAATCAAATTTGGATGAATTTAGTTCACAATGCCTTACAAGCCATGGATAACCGAGGAACTCTTGTTATGAATGTGGCTCGTCAAAATAAGAGCATTCAAATTCAGATTATAGATAGCGGTCGAGGGATTCCTATTGAGATTCAACCCAAAATATTTGACCCTTTTTTTACGACCCAACCTCCCGGAGAAGGAAGTGGTTTGGGACTCGATATTGTTCGCAAAATTCTCGATCGCCACCAAGGAAAAATTGAATTTGATAGCATTCCTGGAAAAACGACTTTTACCGTTTCTTTACCAATTCCTTGCCAGCAGAGGAAAAAACGAGAAAAAATTCGAGTTGATGGATAATAGTTCGAATTGACTCGAAGAAATCGCATCGGCTGGGTGGCTAATATCAAGTTCGGTTAAACATTTATAATTCTTCGTGAAGGGGAGGTAGGAGGAGCGAACCAGAGAAGCTTTCAGACGATCTCGCTCAATTGTAACGAATCATCCGAACTTGATATAACTTATTCGCGATCCCTTAATCTCTTCTTCATTTTCTGTTCTTTACTCCTCCAGATTCTCCACTATCTTGAGCTTCCCCAGCGTCCTCTACGCCTCAACCTGAATGATGATTCAACTGGATTTGATATTACAGCGAATCATCAGTATTTAACCTTCATATTATCGATCCTCACCGCTCGACCCACCAATTTTTTTCCATTCGGAAATATTCCAAGTATTGCGATCCCAAGGTGTTAGATCGATGCCGATCAATTGATGGCTTAACCCGATGGAATCTGCACGATGAACTAGTGGAATTACCGCCACATCGTCAATCAACAAATCATTCATTTGAATGAATAATTGCTGGCGTAAATCGGGATCGAGTTCTCGCGTGGCAGCATCCCAAAGTAAATCGTATTCAAAATTGCAGTAGCGGGCAAAATTTTGCCCCGACCAGTTATTTTCACGGGTCGATCGCTCGTCACAGGTATAGGTTTTCATATACGTTTCCGGGTGAAGACTGGCATTTCCCGTTGTAAACATTTGCAAGTCGGCATAGAAACGAGCAACGGTATCTGTATTACCGGGTTCCCCCGAAAACAAAATGCTCGGATCGATGCTTTTGAGTTCCACATCGATTCCTAACTGAGTCAGAGATTGCTTGATAATTTCTTGGGTTTTTTGCCGGGTAGGATTGACGGACGTTTGAAAAACGATTTTCATTTCCACCCCATCTCGATCGCGAATACCGTTATCGTTTGTATCTACCCAGCCTGCTTCATCTAACAAAACGGCCGCTTTTTCTAAATTAAACTCGTAAGTTGTATTGGCAGAATTGTAAGGTTGGGGCAACAGTAAAAAGTTGGCGACGGGCTTTCCCATCGTTCCATACAATTGGGTGGCGATCGTATCGCGATCGATCGCCAAGTCTAATGCTTCCCGAACCTGAAGATCGGTTAAAAACGGGTGGGGAAACTCCACACTCGATCGATCGCCCTCCTCAGTCGCTTCATTTGGATCGGTCTGATTGATGATGATGCGCTCTGATAGAGGTCCGAAATTGGCTAAGACGATTCCTTTCCCCCCCGCTTCGAGTTCTTCGAGAACCCTCGGTTCTACCTGAAGGTTATCGGCATAATCCACCTCTCCCGTTTGCAAAACCGCGCGGGCAGCGGATGTAGCATCGCCACCCCCTTTGAGTTCGATCGTCGAGAAACCCAGCGTTTCGACATCCCGGTAAAAAGGATTGGGTTCGTAAATCACGATATCCCCCGGTTTGAACTCCACCACCCGGTACGGCCCCGTTCCCACCGCCATCAAATTCGCTGGGGCTTCCCGCGAGTTCGCCCCGCTATAGTCTTCAAACAAATGCTTGGGCAAAATCAACCCCTCAGAACCGACAAAGGGTAGGGACCAAGCGGGGGTGACATCTCTAAAAATTACTTCGACTGTCAGATCGTCAATAGCTTCCACCCGGTCGATGAACTCGTAAAGTCCCGCATTGGTCGATGCCACCTCGGGATTGGAGATGAATTCGTAGGTAAACACCACATCTTCGGCGGTAAAGGGTTTACCGTCAGACCATTTGATACCAGGTTTGAGTTTCCAAATTACGGAAAACCCATCATCACTCAGTCCGCCGTTTTCCAACGTCGGGATTTCAGCCGCCAGAAACGGTATCAACTCACCTTCACTGTTGTAGCTTGCAAGGGGTTCGAGGGTGATGCGGCTCGCTTCGGAATCTTTAAACCCCGTAGATAGGTGGGGATTGAGAATTGTTGGGGCTTGCCAGTACAGCAGCTTGAGGACATCCGGCGAGGTGCCAGAAATCGGGTTGTTTTGGGGACACGAACTCAGTAGAGATGCACTCAGAAGCGGTAACAAACATCTGAGAAAAAAGGGATGAGAGATTTTAGACACGCTAGCCTGTTGGGGGATAAGAATCAAAATATTCACCTAAAAACTTACTCCTCTGGCTTGTTTCAAGCAAGTCTGGGATGAAGGAGATCGATTACAATCGATCGCGGAAGTATTGGCGATAGAGTTCGCAGCAAGGTTCCACCGCATTCCCCTGCCAACGGACTAATCCCATGCGAACTAACTGACGGGCGATATCGAGGGGAAGTTGTACGGGTTTGGAGGTGTTGGCAACAACGTCCATTCCTCGAGCGAGTTCGGGATACTCCTGAAGGCTCAGCCAATATTTACACAGATAGTTCCCAAATAATCCTCCTTCACCTGCGGCTGTTTGCAAAAGTCGATCGAGTTCGAGATGGGGCGAAGCCGTCAGGTTGGATAGTGCCAGTTGCAGCAATCCCGGATGACCGCCAAGGGTTGCCATGAGTTGTTCGATTTGCGATCGTTGCCAATCGAATCCATTGCGTCGCACCAACTCCCATACCTGTTGAAGATCGAATTCGGGCAAATCGACGGGCGTGCCGATGTCGAAATCGAAAGACAAGGTGGGGGAGAAGAGGGGATAGAATTCATAGCTGTGGGAGACAACTAAACGCAACCGAGCTGGGCGATCGCTCCGTTGGTTTTCCTCGTGCCACGCCTGTAATAAATTCAAAAAGTCGGAGGCGATCTCGGGATAGGCAAATAGACGCTCGACGTTATCTAAACCCAGCACTAGCGGTACGTCGATGTTGGCAAGCAGGTATTCTTCAAAATAAGCCGTGCAGCTTGCATTGCTCCCCAAACACCGATCCCAATACTCCTCGACTTGATGGTTTCCCAGGAGCAATTTGCCAATGCTGGCACAAAACCAACGCAAGAACCGATCGAGATTGACGAAAATCTCGCGATCGGCAAGCAACAGGTTGAGACGCACAGTGTGGTAACCTTGCTTTGCCGCGCCATCGAGAATGCGACCGAGCAGCCAAGTCTTACCGATTTGACTCGGGCCTCGAATGCGCAAAAATGCCTGGGGTTCGCAGATGGCTTGATGGCACTGAGCTTCGATGGGCGGTCTGGTCACGTAGCGCCGAGAGGCTAAACTCCCTTGCCGCTGCGTGTCGATGGGTTTGCCTAGCAGTTCGGGTCGATACCGGGCAAACAATGCAATTAAGTCACTGCGTTTCGAGCGTCGTCTGCCTTTGGCTGCACTCAATCCGAAGGTTTGACAGATCGCTGAAATTTGTTTGCGTACCGTTCCCGCTTCGATCTTCAAAGACTCGGCGATTGCGGCATCGGTTTCTCCATGAAGGAGTTTGAACAAAACTTGTTGGCGTTTGGGGGAGCGTTGCAAGCGATCGAAGGCGATCGCAAATTCGATTTTATCCATACACTTGAGTCTCTTGGAAGGGTTCGAGAGCGATCGTTATGGAGCATCTAGGTAAACCTTTTCGCGGCGCTACTGGTGTTTGTCAGATGTACGCCGCGACATCGAAACCGACTGCATATCGGTTGGTTCGAGTTATCATGTCACTCGAGACGCGCTCCCTTCGTGTTTTCTTCGAGCGCGCGCCGTCAGGTTAAAAAACCCTCTTTCGCTGGGCATAATAGCTCAACCCTTTACCGTCTCCAATTTGTTTAGACCCCCTAGACCGTCCGCAAACTCTCTGTCTAAGCCCCCAGAGTCGTACTCTAGTCCGATCGCTCAAATGAAAAGACCCATCCATGGAATCTATTCGATTGACGATGGAATAAGGCTTGCTATATCTGAATTTGAGTCATCTATTTATAGCAAAAACGAACGAGGTATTAAACAATGAGAGAATCTACATGCGATTGAGACAAGCATTTAGCCTCTAAGTCTTAAATGTGATTTAAATTGGGGAGATCGAGAAATTCAATAGAACAAAAGAATAACCCGATCGATGGTTTGCACTTGGAGCTTGAGAATAAAACAATCTCCCTAAAGTACCATTTTGAAGGAGAACTCGAATGATGACGATGTGCCTGTTTCTCTTCTGATAATCGTCATCTCCAATCCAGATCGTTCTCCACACTCTAGTTTTGGGAGCGTCTATCTTTACTCTCCCGACTCCCCCGACAGTCTGACGATTCAACCGGATTTGAGTCGCCGTCAGCCGTTCCCCGTTCTGGATCTTCGGGTGTCAGTCAACGAGTATCGATTCAGCCGAAGACGAATATTTGTCCTCTTCATTTAACTTACGGATCTGGCACTGAATATTCCGGAATATTCAAAATTTCAATCCGGAGAATACCGCAATGCTCGTGTATATTGCTGTAGGGATGAGTTTAGTATTCAAATGAATACTTTCATGAACAGAACTCGATTGCAAGATGCCTTTACCCTCATTAGAGTTTGGGCTTAGTGGTTCGCAATTGGATAGCAAACTCGCGTCCGTGCAGCGCGCGAGTTGTGGGAGGACAAAAAAGCATCGAGCAATCGGGTTGGCTGACTATCGTTCCCTAGGGGTAAGAGATGACGATTCAAAATGGGAGCGATCGCATCAGCATGAAGTTTCACAATTGAGAATGTCATAAATCGTATCCCGCACACAAGCGTCCACCGGTCCGGCGATAAGGAAAGCGATCGCATCCTCAGATTGCCAAATCGCACCAACCGATCGCCGGTTCGACAAGCGACGTTTTGCGGGTAAGAGACTCATGGCTCGCAACAACCGACTTCCGGTCGAGAGATCGAGTCACAATCGCATTAGGTGATACACACATGAATTTTCAACATTTCCAAAGCCCAAACTCTAACCCATCGAACTCTCTGGAGGCAGACGCGTTAGCCTTCGTGGGCAAGTTAGCATCCCTGGACTTGGGTCCGATCGCCTACAAACTGATGAGCCCCGAAGACGGTCCGGGGTGGACTCAAGCGGAGGCGACAATGGCTCTGGTGCAGTATATGCGATTCTTGCTGTTGGTGTTTTTGTATCCCAACAGCACCCTCATACCCACCCCGGAAATCGATCGGGTTTGGCACTGTCACATTTTGGATACATCAAAATACGCCGAGGATACGCAAATGTTATTCGGTCGCTTCTTGCACCATTTTCCCTACATGGGAACCCGCAGTGAGGTCGATCGCCAGCAGCTCTATTCGAGCTTCGAGCAAACCCGAAAACTTTTCGAGCAACACTTTGAAATACCGATTTCGCAAATGCGGTGGTCTCAAGTGAGTGCTTGTAAGTTATTTAGCGGTTCCGAACAACATCGTCCGAGTATTCCCCTAAGTCTCGATCCATTTCAGGCACTATGGGGGCAGTTTGCCTAATTTAAACCTGAATTTTCGGATTGGATGGGAAATGCGGGAATTGACTTCAGGCACTTTGACCGAGTAGGTTCTCCATTTCCCGTTTCTCGGGGATCATCCCGAGGCGGCCGAACGCTTCGACGGCCTGGTTTGCCCAGGTTTGGCACTGACTCTCGCGACCTCGTTTGTTGTAGAGGAGGGCAAAAGAACGCTGGCAAAACGCCAGACAGCGTTTGTCTTGATATTCTTCCACTGCGGGCAAACCTTGGTTTAAGAACGCTTCGGCCCGCTCGAATTCATCTTGAGCGATCGCTACATCAGCCAGCCACAGCTTGCTGTAGACGATCGCTCGCTTCCAACCCATCATGCGAGCGTATTCGATCGTTTTTTCGTAAAAACGCTTGGCGTTCTCGTATTCTCCCATCTCGAAACAGAGTTGGCCTTGATAGTACAACAGATTCGCCTGAAAGCGTCGGCGTTGGGTGACTTTCAAAGAGGCTCGCACCAGTTGCTCTCGAACGCGATCGAGCCACACCCGCGCCCGATCGAAATTGTGGCGATCGATTTGTAAGGATGCCATATCCAGGGCAATATCGATCTGACCGGAAATATTGTGTATTTCGTAGAGCTTCCACGCTCGCTCGAATAACTTGACGGCATCCTGATGCTCTTCGGGTCGATCGAAAAAGGTCAGGGTACGACCTCGATCGAACAGGGCAGCAGCCATTGTATCCCAGTCTTTGCGCCGCTTAGCCTGTTTGTAGAGCCAATCCATCCAGCGCAGGCGACCGGACCAATATCCGGCAAATTGGGTATATCCCTTGAGATATCGCCATATTTCTCGAAAGTCTTCGTATCGCTCTTTCTCGATACACCATTCAATAACAGCCATCAAGTTCTGCCATTCCGCTTCCAGCGCCCGGTAGGGCAACCACTCTTTGGGGTCTTTCGCCCCGTGCTGCCGAACGAATTCCAGGCACCACCGCACCCAACATTCCCTGGCATCTCGCTCGAACTTGGGCGTATCTTTGAGTTCGGCGAGGGCATACTCTCTCGTCAGCGGCAGCAGATAGTATCGACGATCGTTGCATTCGATCGCCGATAGTTGCCCCAACCGCGCGAACCCCGCATCGACGATCGTGCCGTCAGGTTTGAAGTTGGTAATCCGAGCAATAGTGCTTTTCTCGACATCGTGAGGAAACAGCGCTAGAGCCAGCAGCAATTTGTGGGCGGGTTTTCCTCGGATCGCTTTAATGAGGCTCTCCAAGCAATATCGAGCCACTTCGTCTTCAGGATCGGTGAGACGATCCATCACCGTCGCAAATGCATGACCCAAAGCCAGTTGTCCGACGGCGTAAATCGCGGCGGCCGGGATGCCGCAAGTTTGTTGGTAAAGGGTTTGGTACTGGGCATCGTCGAGCTGGAGGTCTTTTTGGATGGCGCGATCGCGAATCAGAGCCAACGCCTCGGCTTGGGGTAGGGGGCCCAAACGGATCGAAACATCGAGGAGAGTTTGCGATCGACTCGTGACGATAACTTTAACCGTGGGAGGCAGTTCGTCGAGGAAAGAGAGAATTTGGGGACGATCGTCGAAAGTTTCTAAGTTGTCGAGAATCAGTAATGTCTGCTGGCGGGCC
>NZ_JADEXN010000165.1 GCF_015207075.1 Zarconia navalis LEGE 11467 | reverse complement strand
GTTCCTTGTCGGTCTGTACCTGTTCCAAGCCTTCGGTTGCTGGCAAGTCAACAAAGAATTGATGCTCGGCCAGAAGCGCTATCCCCCCGAAGAACGCTACAGTTTCTCTCAAGTTGCCATTCTCGAACTCACTTACATCGTTAACTTCGGTTCCGAACTCGCCGTTGTTTCCATGCTGCCTTCCTTCTTTGAAGGAACCTTCCCCCTTTCCAAAGCTCAAGCGGGGATGATCGCCTCGAGCTACGCATTCATGAACCTGATGTCCCGTCCCGGTGGCGGTCTGATTTCCGATAAGCTCGGCAGCCGCAAAATGACTATGGGCGCTCTCACCTTCTGCATGGGGATCGGTTATATGCTCCTCGGCACGGTGAACGGCGACTGGTGGTTGCCCGGTGCGGTGCTGCTGACCATGGCCTGCTCCTTCTTCGTCCAAGCCGGTGAAGGCTCCACCTTCGCCATCGTCCCCCTCATCAAGCGGCGGATTACCGGTCAAGTGGCTGGAAACGTCGGCGCTTACGGTAACGTCGGCGCGGTGGCTTACCTGACCATCTTCAGCTTGTTGCCCGAATGGATTGCCGGTGGCGGCGAAGTCACCCCTGCCATTATTTCCCAAGCTAACCAGTACTTCTTCTGGATGATGGGTACGGCCGCACTGGTGGTTGCCTTCCTCTGTTTCTTCGTCCTCAAAGAACCCAAAGGCTCCTTCGCTGAGTTCCACGAAGGAGAAACAGCCCCTGAAGCTCAACCGATGGGTACGATCTCCAGCGAAGTGCTCGAGTAATTTCAGTTAGCTTTCGGGCTACCCGATCGCTCTGGGTGGAAGGAATTGGGGCACTTGTCCCCGACCTTCCCCTATTTTTACTCTGGTTACCCTCGGGCGAACCCCCGATCGGAAAACCGGGTCATCGAAATCGACCGCCGATCGCACTTCTAGGAGGTAAGGGCTATGACACGATCTACCAAAACTCTTTGTCCCTATTGCGGTGTGGGTTGTGGTTTGGAGGTTTCTCCCCCTGCCGCCCCCGGTAAACCTACCAATCGAGATAAGCAAGGAAACCCCATCTGGAAAGTCAAAGGAGATAGATCCCATCCCTCCAGTCAGGGGATGGTTTGCGTCAAAGGGGGCACCATTGCCGAAGCTCTGGACAAAGATCGCCTTAAGTACCCGATGATGCGGGACTCTCTCGACGAACCCTTCCGCAAGGTCAGTTGGGATGAAGCCTTCGATCGCATTGTCGATCGCATTCAAACCGCACGGTTTCTCCACGGCCCCGATTCGATTTGCATGTACGGTTCCGGGCAATTCCAAACCGAAGATTACTACACCGCCCAGAAGTTGCTCAAAGGCTGTTTGGGTACGAATAATTTCGATGCCAACTCTCGCCTGTGTATGTCTTCAGCCGTGGCGGGATACATTCAAAGTTTCGGTTCCGACGGACCGCCCTGTTGCTACGACGACCTCGAAGAAACCGACTGCGCTTTTCTCATTGGTACCAATACCGCCGAATGCCACCCGATCGTTTTCAATCGCCTGCGCAAGCACCACAAAAAGAACCGCAACGTGAAGATGATTGTGGTCGATCCCCGAAAAACTCAAACGGCCGAGGCGGCAGACCTCCATTTGGCGATTAATCCGGGTACGGACATCGACTTACTCAACGGCATCGCCAACCTCCTGATGCGCTGGGGAAAAATCAATACCCTCTTCATCGAAGATGGGACTCAAAATTTTCCCGCCTACGCCGAAGTCATCGCTCACTATCCCCCGGAACTAGTCGCCCGCAAGTGCGGGATTCGCCTCGACGACCTGGAAAAGGCTGCCCGCTACTGGGCCGACTCGAAGCGCGTCCTCTCCATGTGGTCGATGGGAATCAACCAGTCCTCCGAAGGGACGGCAAAGGTGCGCACCATCATCAACCTGCACCTGATGACTGGCAATATCGGTAAGCCGGGAGCAGGACCTTTTTCCCTCACCGGTCAGCCCAACGCCATGGGGGGACGGGAAGCGGGAGGACTGGCTCACATTTTACCGGGATATCGGGTTGTGAAAAATCCCCAACACCGTCAAGAGGTTGAAACTTACTGGAAACTTCCCGGTTTCATCAATTCCAACCCCGGTCTGGCGGCTTGGGACATGATACTGGGTTTAGAAACCGGAGATGTTCGAGTTTTTTGGGTGGCGGCGACCAATCCGGCGGTGAGTATGCCGGATATCGAACGGACGAAGGCGGCATTGCGCAAGTCAAACTTTACGGTGATGCAGGATGCTTACTACCCGATCGAAACCGCAGCCTACGCCCACGTTTTGCTTCCGGCGGCCCAATGGGGGGAAAAAAGCGGAATTATGACCAACTCAGAACGAGTAGTCACCTATTGTCGAGCCTTTCGCGATCCGCCGGGACAGGCAAGAGCCGACTGGGAAATTTTTGCGGAAGTGGGACGGCGATTGGGCTTCGGGGAATATTTTCCCTGGCGTAACTCCGCTGATGTCTACGGGGAATTCGTGGGTTTGACGCGCGATCGCCTCTGCGATATGACCGGGTTGAGTCACGATCGCCTAGCGGAGTTGGGCCCGATTCAATGGCCCTGTCCGGAAGGAATGGCCGAGGAAGAGGTAAAAAATTCGTCGAAACGGTTGTATACTAACCTGGAGTTTGCCACCCCCGACAAACGAGCTAAGTTCGCGGCCTATCACTCGAAGGGATTGGCCGAACCCGCCGATGCGGAGTTTCCGCTGGTGCTGACGACGGGGCGAGTTTACGAACACTGGCACACCCAAACTCGCACCGGACGGATCGAGAAGATTACCAAAAAGCACCCCCACCCATTTATCGAGATTCATCCGCGCGATGCCGATAAGTTGGGCATCGATAACGATACTTGGGTAAAAGTGCGATCTCGTCGGGGTGAAGGCAATTTTCTGGCGAGAGTGACCAAAGC
Source organism: Zarconia navalis LEGE 11467 (assembly GCF_015207075.1). Taxonomy (GTDB): domain Bacteria; phylum Cyanobacteriota; class Cyanobacteriia; order Cyanobacteriales; family Geitlerinemataceae; genus Zarconia; species Zarconia navalis. Next base: position 6,469 of record NZ_JADEXN010000165.1, on the reverse strand, counting down.
GATCGCGCCGGGAACCGTGTTCGTACCCATGCATTGGGGGGCACTGTGGGCGGAAAATTCCGAGGCGAATGCCCTCACTCACCCAGAAGCCTGTCCGGATTCTTTAGAACCGGAGTTGAAAGCTTGTGCGGTACAACTAGTTCCACTCGCCACTCAATTCGCCAGCGAATTGCCGCCGGTGGAAACCCTACAACCGACTGCGGTTCCCTAGGTTTGTTGAGTCTATTACTTCCACAAATAGGCTTCGCCGAGAACTTTGGGAATTTCCCCCGATCGTTCGGTGGTATGGGTCAAGGGAATAAACCCGAGGTAAAAGGAGGCAAAAACCGTACACACAATTAACAAGAAGCTTTCAGCACGATTCTTTTGCGAACTCCCAGAACGATGATTCATCACGATCTCCCTGTCCGAGTATTGAGATTTTGGTTAAATGGCTTATAAATAATCTTTTCTTATTTAAGATGAAGAAAATACATTTCTATGCCTACGATCCCATCTTAACCAATGGCTCAAAGTCGAAAATACATCCAAAGGAGTAGATTCAACGCACGAACCCGGCTTCGTGCCATAAGGTTGCTTCTCCCAAAATCGGTGCGACTTCCCCTTGGGGTTGAACCGTGGAAGCGCAAACGATGGGAATGATGCCGACGACAAAGGAAGCAATAACCACTGATACCACGAGTTCGATGGGATTTTCCTCAGACTCTTGGCGAGACTTAAAGGGGTTGGAATTCCGAAATTTTGGTGAGTTCATGCTAAATTAAGATTCCTGTTTTTAAAACGCTCGAAGGGTATGCAGCTCTTCGACACATATTTCCATCTTAGAATATGTATCAAAATTTACGGTTTGCTAAATAGCCGCTAGAAAAAATCTTTAGAAATTCTTAATAAGTTAAACAAAATGCAGGCTATGACTTGCTTTCACTATCAAACCATTAAAAAAATAACCGGTTTGAGAAAACAAGCTAGAAATAAATATTCACGTATTGTCTGACACAAGTCCTTTGCTGTATGAGGGTCTGTGGCTGTTGTGAAACTGATTCTCAAGCGGGACTTCAAAGCGAATGTCCCGACCCTGACTCAGTCGCAGAGTGGCAAACAAAAGTTCGCACAAAGTCAAGGGAGTATTAGAAATGTGTCAGATCCAATCGTCAGAGTAAATAACGTGCCGATTACTGTCCCAGTTCGCTCCAGAGGGTTCCTTCACCTGGAACCGTAGGGGCATCGGAGTTAGCCGACATCAACGTCGAACTCCACACAATAGGAACGAACCCAAGCACAAAAGAGGCGAGCACCACCAAAACGATCGAACTCCGACCGGAACTTTCCGTCCGGATACCAGCGCCATCAGTAATATGTTGAGTATTCATAACAAACAAAATCCCTGTTTTTTTAGCGATGACTAGAGCGAATCCTCGATCGGTATCTGAATACCCCTATCCCTATGACGATCGCGTTTTCGATACTTGTCTTGCTACCTATACGTTATGAATTATAGATATTTTCCAGGCTTTTGTATCCAATGTGACGATCTAAAGTTGTAAAAAGTAACAAGTCGCACAGATATTTCAAAGATCCGTTGAAATTTAGTCTGACCCTTTGTGGGAATGATGCCCGAGTGATGACCCAGTTTTTCAAATTTGAAGCCGATTTCGTCGAATCTCTGCGCTGCGTTCCCATGCAAGTGCGTTTTAAACTCGACACCTGTGGCATTAAACTAAAATTAACCCAATGGCATCGGTTTAACCAGGGCGGTCGTACTGCCCTCGTGGAGATGCCCTGCCAGACAGAATCAGAAATTCAAGCCTATCGCGAGTTTCTTTGCTGTCTGGTGCGAGAGCGTACTGGTGTTGAGGCGAAGGAATTAGACGTTGATACTCGTCCCCTGTGGAATATCAGCGATCGCCTTCCGACCCACCTCCAAGAAAAAGCCCAAACGATGGGGGTGACCATCGCCATTAACCAATGGGCGGCTCTGACCCCCTTACAGCGTTTCGCGCTCATTAAGCTCAGTCGTCCGAGCCACGAAAACAACAACTTTCTGCCCGCTCTCCAAGAGTTTGCCCTAGTCTGAAAACAGTGCGAACCAATCGCGTCAGATATTGTTGTGAAGCAGCATACAAAAAGGTTTGACCAACTCCTCTAGAGTTGGGCGTAATGTGAGGAGAATACTACCCATGAATCAATCCCATTTCATCCGCTTGTTCGTTCATCCCCTCGTGCTGGCAACGGCATTGCTACTCGCACCCACCGCAGCCAGCGCCAAAGAAGTCCCAACGGCAAAGCAGTCTGCCGGTCTGCAAACCAAAGGTTTAGCCCAGACGGCGATTGTTTCCGAGAAGGCGCTCGAAACTCAGTTCGACGCGGCCCCCACGCAACTGGTGCAAGTCCCCTCCGTCGACGAACTCGCGGCCCCCAAACCCGAAGCGCAAAGCCAATCTCAAGTCACGTCCGTCTCCCAACTAACGGACGTGCAGCCCACGGACTGGGCCTTCCAAGCCCTGCAATCCTTAGTAGAACGCTACGGTTGTATTGCCGGGTATCCCGACGGAACCTATCGCGGGAACCGGGCCCTGACCCGTTACGAGTTTGCTGCCGGGTTGAATGCTTGTCTCGACCAGATTTTGAATTTCCTCCCTAACGAAGGAGAAGTTAGCGCCGAAGATCTCGCTGCCATTCGCCGCCTGCAAGAAGAATTTGCCGCCGAACTGGCTACCCTACGAGGACGAGTGGATGCCCTCGAAGCGCGCACGGCCGAACTCGAAGCCAACCAATTCTCCACCACCACCAAACTGGTTGGGGAAGTAGCATTTGTTCTAGCTGATAGCTTTGGTGGCGACGGAACCGACGGTGGCGACGACGAAAGCCAGACCATTTTTGCCGATCGAGTTCGCTTGCAGTTGGTTTCGAGCTTCACCGGTCGCGATAAACTCTATACCCGTCTGACAGCCGGTAATATCGGCAACTCCTTCACCGATGAAATCGGCACCTTCGAGGGACGCTTCGCCTTCGACGGTCAAAGTGGCAATGATATTACCCTCGATCGCCTCCACTACGTCTTCCCCGTAGGTGACAAACTAACGGTGACGACCATGGCAAGTCTGGGAGGACACCACTTCTATGCCAACACCTTCAACCCCGGCTTGGATGTCGGAGGCGGTGCCAACGGGGCGCTGTCTCGCTTTGCCGAGCGCAACCCCATCTACCGGATTGGTTTGGGAGGACAGGGGATCGGTCTTAACTACCAATTTAACGATAAAGTGGGCTTGCAAGCGGGTTACTTGGCTCGCGGCGGCAACAATCCCTCTCAAGGCGCGGGTTTGTTCAACGGCAACTACTCGATTATGGGGCAGTTGGAAATTGAACCCACCGATAAAATTAGCATCGGCTTGACCTACGTTCACGGCTACGATCCCGAAGCCGGACGGCGTTTTACCTTTGGCGGCACGGGAACCAACCTAGGTCGTCTCAATGCTGGCAGCTTGAACGCTATCGGTGTTGATGCGACAGAAGTCATCAGTAACTCCTACGGGGCGCAAGTTCTGTTTAATGTCAGCCCGAAATTCCGCGTTGGCGGTTGGGTGGGCTTCACCGATCTGATTCTTGACGGTTTGGGAGGAGATCCCGAAGTGTGGAACTACGCCATGACGTTGAGTTTCCCAGATTTGGGCGTACCGGGTGCGCTGGGGGCGATTATCGCCGGGGCAGAACCCTATCTCGGCGGTTTGAACGGGATCGACAATACCGGGTTTGAGAACGATATTCCCCTTCATGTCGAAGCCCTTTATAAGTTACCCGTGTCTAATGGAATTTTCATTACCCCTGGGGCGATCTTCTTGCTCAATCCCAACCAAGACTCCGACAACGACAGCATCGTCATCGGAACTCTGCGCACGACATTCCAGTTCTAAGGCAAACTAGAGCTAAGCAAGCCCTAAGAACGCTGTAAAAATCGCTCGGTTTGGTGTGAAAAACGCCAATTGTCAGCCCGGATGTCACTTGTTGCATTCGGGCTGTATCATTTTCTACCGAACTCTGGAGAGGAAACCGCTAAGATTTGAACTTCATCAATGCCCCTCCCCTTTAGACTAAGGTTTAGACCCAGGTGCGCCTAGAGCAATTACAAGCATTTCTGGCTGTTGCCGAAACGGGAAGTTTTCAAAAAGCCGCTCGGTTGTGTAACGTCACCCAATCCACTGTCAGCCGCCAGATTCAGTCTTTGGAATCTCAAGTTGGTTTGCCCCTATTTCATCGCACCTCTGCTGCTAAACTAACCATTGCCGGCGATCGCTTCTTTCCCCATGCCAGTAAAATCTGTCGGGAGTGGAAAAGTGCGGTTCGGGAACTCTCGGATTTGCTCGATGGCAAGCAATCGGAACTGTGCGTAGCGGCGATTCACTCCGTCTGCGCCCACTATTTGCCCCCCGTCTTGCAGAAGTTCTGTCAGGGATATCCCGACGTGCAGTTGCGCGTCACCTCCCTGGGAAGCGATCGGGCGTTGAAAGTTTTGCGGGATGGTTTGGTGGATATCGCCATCGTCATGAATAATCCCATGCTCACCGCCAGTCCGGAAATGGTGATGGAAGTCCTCTACGAGGAGAATATCGAAGTTCTCATGGCCGTCGAACATCCCCTAGCCGCCTATGATTTCGTGCCGTGGACGGAGTTAACCCATTACGATCATGTCGTCTTCAAAGATGGCTACGGGATGCAGCGTCTGGTTCAGGATGTGTTTTCCAAGCAGGGGAAAACTCTCAATGCGGTGTTAGAACTCAATACCCTTGATGCCTTCCGAGGAGTGGTGCGACAGGGCAAACTCATTTCGATCCTGCCCCATTCGGCTCTGCTCGAAGCCTTGACCGATCGTACTCTTGCCGTACGCCCGATCGCCGCAGATACTGAAATCCTCCCCGCTCTTACCCGTCAGGTGGTGTTGGCAACCACAGACGATCGCCTGCAAATTCCGCCAATTCAAAAATTTTACAAGCTGGTGCGCGAGTATATTAACACTGAGGCGATCGATCGAAGTAACAAGCAATAAATACATCTAGGAGTGAGATGACTAGCTCGAAATGATGTAATAAAATATTGAATCGATCGCATTAACAATCGCCAAGTTCGATCGTTAGGTGAATAATTTAGCAATTGGTAATCGGTCATATAATTTTTTGGATCGATCCAAAAAATTATATGACCGAGCTAAAAATATCGATCGTCAACATTTTTAAAATTTCACGTTAACATTCGATTTCATCCTTTGGAGACTCTTCAGGTTCCTCTTCGATCGCATCCTCCGTTTGCACCACAAAGGGCAAACCCGCTCCTGTCAAACCACGCTTGAGCCGTTCTGGAGTTTGCTCGAACAAAACGAAAAATGGAAAAATGCGATCGGCCCCTTCGCAGTACATATGACGGTGCTGGTAAGGCATGACCCACTCGTAGCCTCTGTCAAGCAAAACTTGTGTTTGCCGCCAGCGCAGAAATAGATCGGAAAAGTCTTCCCCAGGACGATGAACGAACACGAAAATTTCAATTCCGGTTTTAATTTTCCAGTCGGGATCGCTCATCAGAATCCCAAATTCGCAGGGGAGACACAGGGTTTCTCCCGCGCTGATATCGATGCCGTTGAGTCCTTTTTGGGAAATGCCTTCGCGCAACCGCACTAGGGGAAAGGGGATAATAATCAAACTTTCATCGAGACGGCGCAAACTGGGAATTTTCTCCATGTAAGGCCGGTACTCTTTCAACATCGCCAGCATGGATGGGGGATTACCATACTCGGCCAGCCAGGATTCGTAATGGTGTTTTTGAACGGACATCGATTTTGCTCGAATATTTCTTTACAAATCTGCTCGTACTTTTTCTATTCTAGACTGCGAAGTTTTTCGCAAACGACAGCGATACAGTTGGTAGGGAATCCCCAGGCGATAGTATCGATCGAGATCTCGATCGCACTGACTGTCTGAGGAGACGATCGCAATGCTGGCAGGATATGCCGCTTGTTGCAACCCCGGCCCGACAACCCAGAGGTTAAAAGGCGGTTCCGGCAGCGGTTGTAACTGTGACAGACTTTGCCAGACGGCATCATATCCAGTCGATCGATCTAAAAAGGCAAATTTGACGTTCGGTGGGGGTTGCGAGGGGGAATGTGCCATTCCCGGTTCGATGTCTGGTTCCGGGGTCCGATGGCGTTTTTGCAATTCCAGGGCAAAACTCAAACCCAATGCCGCTTCTTGCAAGTTTTCGTATCCCACCACCATTACCAGGGGTACGGTGCGATCTAACATCATTTGTCCGGCGATGCGATCGGGATAGTAGGGTTTGTGGAACACCCAGTTATTAATCGTCAGGAGGGAACTTAAGAAACCGACGGCGAGGGTGATGGATAACGGCGATCGAAGGTTTTGCCAACGCCAGCCTTGTTTTGAAGATGTCGGCAATAATTTGGAAATGCGATCGAGACTTGCCC
>NZ_JADEXN010000164.1 GCF_015207075.1 Zarconia navalis LEGE 11467 | reverse complement strand
GTACCAAGATCTCGATAATGACGATCGACCCGATAGCAATGAAAAATTGCTAGAAGTTTCGACAAACTTGACAGGAACCAGCGGTTTTACCAGTATCGCCATTCCCGAAACAACAGCGAACGGAACCTTCTTCGTCGCCGCTTTATACGAAGGTAACGGCACTGATAATACCTGGGTTTATCAGGATACCACCACGCCTGCCGGGGATTCCTGGATGGCATTGGCTTCCGGCGGAACTTTCGACCCCGATAGCTTTTCTTCGTTTTCCAGTAATAACAACTGGATGCTGCGCGCGAATGCACCGGGTGCGTTACCTCAAATCGTCACCGTCGCCGCCGACGAAACGGTCGTTAATGTCAACTTTGGCAACCAGCAGATGGCACAACCTCCCTCTGTTCCGACTTCAGGAGATGACAATCTCGTGGGGACTTCTGGCGACGACACGATTAAGGCTCTCACCGGAAATGATGTTGTTAGTGGGGATAATGGAAACGACACGCTTTGGGGCAATGCCGGACAAGATACACTCAATGGTAATTCCGGTGAGGATAGTCTACTGGGTGGCTCGGGAAACGACGAGCTAAATGGCGGCGATAATAACGACATTCTCAATGGTGGCAATGAAAACGACACGCTTTATGGCAATGCTGGCAGCGACCAATTAAATGGTGGAAAACATGACGATCTCCTTTATGGTGGCGAGAATGACGACACTGTAAATGGTTCTAACGGTAATGACACAGTTAATGGTGATGGAGGAGCCGATCGCTTAATTGGTGGTAACGGCAACGACGAGCTAAATGGCGGCACGGAAAGTGACGTTCTCATTGGTAGCGCGGGCAACGATCGACTAAGCGGTGATAGTGGAGAAGACGTACTGGTTGGTGGCAGCGATAGCGACACGCTCAACGGCGGTGACGATAAAGATACGTTAAATGGTGGGGGTGGAAGTGATGTTCTCACTGGAAATGCTGGAAACGATCGCCTCCTTGGAGGTAGCGGCAGCGACACGCTTCTTGGAACCGATGCGATCGCGGCTGGTGTTGGAGAAAAAGACGTTTTGATCGGACAAGGCGGTACGGATACCTTCGTCCTCGGCGATGCCGCAACAGCCTACTATAGCGCGCAGGCGGGTGCAGATATCGCGCGAATTATCGACTTCACAACCTCAGAAGATGCGATCGTTCTCCACGGAACGGCCACCGACTATCAACTCAAGGAAGTCAACGGCCACACCCAAATTCGTTTGGGACGCGAGGCGATCGGGATTGCAATCGGGGTGACGGGTTTGGATCTTACCGATGCAAGTACCTTTAGCTTTGTGTAATCCCCGGAACGAACTCCTAATCTTCGTCTGATATCATTCACTTAAAAAGCGATCGCTTCTTCGATATATTCGCGCGGGCGATCGCTTTTTCGATCGAAATTTTGGGATAGAGATCGGTTCGCGATCGTCATCATTTACAATAGTAAAGTAGCAGCCTATATTCGTTAATTCGATCGACAATCGAAATTATAAGCGGGAGTTGAATTTCATTAAACTCTCAGCGAGAATCTTAGTACGGAAAGCAACCGAGAGCAGTTAGCAGACATCTCTCCAGGTTCATTAGATGTCTAATTTTGAATTTATTTGGCATTTTTAAATATTAATTTCTCTATCGATTTTTGAAGTTATTTTTTGTTTAGAGATTAGCAAGAGCGATCGGCGTGCTAGCTCAGAGAGAATCCAGAGTGCGCAGAGCGAGTCGGTCGCGTCTCTAAATTCGGGAAAGACTCGTTACAATCTGGGCGACGAGATATCTGCGAGCTATATACTGCTAGGCAGATGAAATGGGATGAGAGATGTCGGAAATTGCTGGTTCCTCAACAGAAACCTTGACAATCTATTTAGGGACTCTATCAGGATCATGGAAACAGGGAATGCGTTTGCGATCGACCCCACCATCTCGATCTCAGATCGAGATGAATCAGAGATCGACCCCCTTGCCACCACTGGAGAAATCCAAGGCAGCTTGTGGGAAGATATCAATGGCGACGGCAGCCAGAACGCTAGCGAACCCGGACTCGAGCGCTGGACGGTATACCTCGACGATAACCGCAACGGTCGGCTGGAGAATGGAGAAACTGCAACAACCACAGATATTAACGGAGACTATCGCTTCAGCGACTTAGAACCCGATCGCTACTACGTTGGGGTCGTGCGGCCGAGTGGCTGGGAACAAACCCATCCGCGAACGAGCAATGTAAACTCGATTCGGAGCGTGCCGACACAAGAACCCAATAAACCCGATGGAACCCTTGAAGGGGCGATCGAACGAGCTGCGGCCACCCAATCCGACGCAACGGATGCAACCAAGTGGGCGATCGGACTCGAAGCTGGAGCATCCCCCGAGGCCGTTGCCGCGAGTTTGGGTGCCGAGAATATGGGTGCAGTTCGACATCAACCCAATACCTTCATCCTCGACTTTCCCTCAACCATCGACCCTCGCAAGGTGCCCGCAACGTCGAACCCGTCACCATCTCCCGGTGTCGAATTTTTATACCCCCTCACCCAACGGCAGCAGCAAACCCGTGCGGTTTCCCCCCGCTTTTTACCCAACGATTCCCTGTTCGGCGACCAATGGCACCTCGTCAATACCGGACAAACTGGAGGAACTGTCGGAGTCGATGCCAACATCGAATTGGCGTGGGATCTGGCTCGGGGAACGGGAGTTGTCATTGCTATCGTCGATAATGGCTTGCAGCCCGCTCACCCCGATTTGAGCGATCGATACCGCGCCGATTTGAGTTTCGACTTCAACGATGGCGATTTCGACCCGTCGCCCATCATCGGCACCGCTCGCGACTATCACGGAACGGCTGTTGCGGGAGTCGCCGCCGGGAACGGCAATAATAACCTCGGAATCAGCGGTGCGGCTCCGAATGCTTCCATTGCCGGATTTCGGTTGGTTGACGCGCCCACTAGCGATCTCGACGAAGCCAATGCTCTAAGCTACAAAAGCCAGGAAATTGATATCTACAACAACAGTTGGGGCCCCACCGACGACGCTCGAAGACTTGAAGGTCCCGGCCCTCTGACCCTAGCAGCCTTAGAAAATGGCACGACGAACGGTCGCGGCGGACTGGGGAGCATCTATCTTTGGTCGGCGGGGAATGGCTTGGAAAAGAACGACAACATCAACTACGACGGCTACGCCAATTCCCGCTATACCATTGCCGTGGGGGCAATCGACCACAAGGGCAAACAAGCTTTCTACAGCGAACCGGGCGCGCCCATGCTCGTCACCGCCTACTCTAATGGCGATGGGGTCGGGATTACCACCACGGATTTGCTCGGCGACGATGGTCTGAGTTCGGGCAACTATACGAGTGGCTTTGGCGGCACTTCTTCATCGACACCGCTGGTTTCTGGGGTTGTTGCCCTGATGCTCGAAGTCAACCCGAACTTAACCTGGCGCGACGTGCAGCACGTTTTGGTGGAAACCGCCGAACAAAACGATATTGCCGATCTCGATTGGAAGACCAACGGTGCGGGACATTTAGTCAATCATAAGTACGGCTTCGGAGCCGTTGATGCTTTGGCTGCGGTGGAGGCGGCGACGACCTGGGTAACGGTGGCACCGGAAGTTTCGGCGACCTCTGGCGAAATTGCAGTCAAGACAACGGTTCCCGATAACAATCCGACGGGGGTGAGTTCGACGATTTCGATCGTTGAGGATATCAATCTCGAATGGGTGGAAATCGTTTTCGATGCGACTCACGCCTATCGCGGGGACTTGGAAATCGTTCTGACTTCCCCCGATGGCACCGAGTCTGTTTTGGCCCAAACCCACGACGACTTCAAGGACGATTACAACAGTTGGACATTCACTTCCGCTCGCCATTGGGGGGAATCTTCTTTTGGGGACTGGACGCTGGCGGTTTCTGATGGAGTCGGTGGGGATATCGGTCTCTGGAATTCTTGGCAGTTGAATTTCTACGGAACGGCGATCGATGAAAATCTTCAAACCGTTACCCTCAATGCCGGAGAGACGAGCGACAATATCGACTTCGGCAATCAGTTGAGCGCAATACCAGAAGGAACCGGTGGCGACGATCTGCTCTTTGGGGGTTCTAGCAATGACTCGATTTTCGGTTTAGCCGGAAATGACTCGATCGACGGTGGTGCGGGTGACGACGATCTTTGGGGCAATTCTGGAAACGATCGCCTGCGCGGTCAAGTCGGCAGCGATACTCTGCGAGGAGGACTCGGAAACGACGAACTTAGAGGGGGTGCGGGTAACGATCTTCTCGTCGGGTCTTTCGAGAACGACATTTTGGAAGGGGAAGCTGGAGAAGACACCCTTTATGGCAATAGCGAAAATGATACCCTTTCCGGTGGGGAAGGTAACGATTTCCTCCGGGGCAGTGACGGAAATGACGAACTCTACGGGGAATCTGGAGACGATACCCTTAATGGTGGCACCGAGGAAGATCTCCTTTCCGGTGGGGAAGGTAACGATATCCTCCGGGGCAGCGACGGGAATGACGAACTCAATGGGGGGTCTGGAAACGATCGCCTTGTAAGTGGGATTGGAAATGATACCCTGAGTGGAACTGATGCGACTGCGACTGGGCTTGGGGAAAAAGATACCCTCATCGGAGAAGAGGGTGCGGATGTCTTCATTCTCGGCAATGCCGTCCAAGCCTATTACAACGGCGGCGGTTCCGTCGATTTTGCTCGGGTTGTGGATTTGACCCAAGAAGACGCGATCGTCCTGCACGGTGCGCCCGCAGATTATCAACTTCTCGAAGTCAATGGCAATACCCAAATTCTGTTGGCTGGGGATATTGTTGGAATTGCGATCGGGGTAACGGATTTGGATCTATCCGACGCGAGTACGTTTAACTTTGTTTAGAGCGATGGTTTGAGTATCCTCGGGCAGAGGTTGGAAGAAGGGGAGATGCTCGCGTCTCCCCTTCTGCTTCATTTAGCTCAGGCAGAACGAGCGTGAGTTGTAACCGTCGTCCCGTCTGGTAGTACGGCCCCCCATAAATCGGCAGCATCTTCTAAGTTTGCCGCGAAGATTTGCGCGCCTTTCAATGTTGCGGTCTTCAAATCGGTTCCCGTTAGGTTTGCATGACAGAGATTGGCTAGATCGAGACGCGATCGGTGCAGGCAAGCCCCTTCCAAATTCGTACGTTCGAGGTTCGCGCCGCGCAGGTTGGCACCGCTGAGATCCACGTGGCTTAGATTCGCCCCGAACAAGCTGACCCGACTCAAATCGGCATCGCTGAGGTTCGTCCCCGTGAAATCGACTTCATCTAAGGTGAAACCGCTTAAGTTTGTGCCACCCAGGTCGAGACAGCAAAAGTCTCGCCGACCCCGATCGTAATCTTTCTTCAGTTGCTCGACATTCATCCGGCCATCTATTTTACTATCCATCCCACTAGAAACTATCTTGCTACTATCCATCTGTACTACTCCATCATTCATGAGTCTCTACTCCAATGTGAAATACATTGTCATACGTTACGACGCGAGGCATGATATCGATTGAAAATGCTGCGGTACGGACATAATTCTTTTTTTGTATTTACGCATGATATACATTTTAAGAAATTTTTAGCTAAAAAAGGTATCATAAGATACAGAATTCATCAAACAACAGTATTTACACTGAGACTTGAGAGTTCTCAGCTCGATTCTGCAATGCCAGCCAACATGAAAGCGGGAATCTAAAATTATTGAAAGCTAGACATTGTAAAGTTTTAAGCTTTCAATTTGTATTTCCGTCGTTACTGGCTTCTTGGGTTTGCGTTCTGCAAAGTTCTTAAAAAGATCGGAAAAACGTATTTACATCAGACCTCAAATTCGCTAACTTGGTGTACTAGTGTAATTCATCTGTCAGGCAGTGGGCAGTGAGCCGTAATGAGTAAGAAAATGTACAGCTTTCGGCTGCCAGAAGAGTTAATGGAAGCTCTTCGGGAAAAAGCCGATCGAGATGGCGTATCCGCCACAGAATTGGTGGTGAGGTTTATCAGACTGGGACTCCAGAATCCACTGGATAAGCGCATGGAAACTTTAGAAGAAGAAGTGAAAAGCCTGCAACAGCAGCAACAGACTCAGACAAAGGCCGCAGTGGCATCTCCGATGGTGTTAGTACCCCCAAGTGCGTTGGTTCCCGATGCGAATGCTTCTTTACAGTCTGAGATGGCGAAAATTCGTCAGAAAATCGATTCGATCGAGGAAAAGCTAGATCGGCAAAGTCCTCCCAATTCAGACTGAGTGGAATTCTCCCGTTAGCGGCAATATATTGATGTATCGATCGGGGTTGAAGGTATGTCCCAGATGGCTTCCCAGATTACGTCCGAGATAAAAACGGCTTTAGTCACGCCGAATGTTTTTCAAAACGTCCTATCGGGAGAAGACCTCAACAGTGGATTTTATCGAGAAATGCTCGATCGGATGCTATCTCAGCCAATTCAATGGTACATGACCGAGCCAGACTACGATTGGGCGTTTGTTTTCTGGGACACGTTCAGCTCTAGACTAGATCGAGGATTGCAAGAGGCTGACTTCAAATTTCGATCGAGCGTTCGCACTTGCCGAGTTACGCCATCCTTGCTCGAAGACGCGGATACTTATCGACTGCTCAACTTTGCCGATGCGGTGCGACTTTCCTGCGCGATCGATCGAAATTTAGATGCGATCGTGACCTGGGAACCCCATCATTTCGCCCAAACGGAATCGGAAAAACAATCCCTTCAGCGATCGGGATATTTTCCCTTAAAAATTGAGTCGGAGGATATTGAAACGCAGATATCGAGCTTTCTCGACACGGGAATTTTTTCTCCCTCCTCTCTTTTAAAGTACCTCTATCGCTGTCATTCTCCGCCATCTAATCGGCGGCAATATTTTGCAATTCACCAAATTCAGATTCGCGGCGGCGACGAAAACGATTCAACTACTGCTTGGACGATCGTTCGCGACTCACAAGGCAATTTTCTCGAAGCAACCACCTGTGGAACGAGTCCGTTAGATGCTTTGCAAAAATCAATCGATCGCTGCGTCGATCGCTCCCTTCGGCTTCCCCAACGAGAAATCTACCGCATCTTTTGTCCGGATAAACTGATTTATCGCGCCGATGCTCCGATTGATGTGGTTGTCAGCGTTCGATGTGGGGGACTTATATTTGAAGCGAGTGCAATTAATTCAAGCATTTTACGGGCAGCAAGCGAAGCCTATCTCGATACGATTAATTCCATCTGCAATTGTCCCCATATTAACAGAGGTTGAATCCTCGTTTTTCTCGACAATATCACCCGAAATCCAAAATACTAAAGCGAAAATAACGGAAATTCTCCCATCGAACTTTCTGTTCAATGACAAAATATATATAATTTAATTTTACCGATCTACAGTCATAAATTTATCTAACTTCAGTCGGTTAGTTCGCTCGATTTACAATTTCTTGCAAGCAGCGAATGTAGCGATTTCCCAAATTTTGCCAAGCAAAGTTTTCGGCTGCAAATTGATAAGCAGATTCGCTTAAGTCTTCTAATTTTGAGTTTAGGATATCGCGAACGATTTGAGCAAATTGTCGATCGTCGTAAGGTCGGACTCGATAACCATTTTTACCATTACAGACCACATCTTGGATACCTTCTAAATCCGAAGCTACCACCGGTGTTCTAGCTTCGTTGGCTTCGAGCATTACCACTCCAAAGCCTTCCATATCTCCAGCGACGGGAATATTGGGCATTACAAACACATCGGATGCATCGTAGGCATGGCGCAAAAGTTCTGGCGAGACTCGTCCGGGTAAAATAATCCGATCTCCGACACTCGATCGACGTTTCAATTCCTGGAGAGTTGCGTGTTCTTTGCCATCACCAATTGCCAAAAAAGTACAATTTCGATCGAGTAAAGAAAATACCTTTTCGATAAACCAAGCGTGACCTTTTCGCTTTACTTGCCGACCGACACTTAATAGGAGATATCGATATTTTAAGTTTAAATCAAATGACTTTTCCAGGATTTCTCGTGAATTTTGCTTATCGTAAGACCGAGCTTCAATTTTAATTCCATTAGGCAAAACAAAACCATTTTCAGGTTTCAAACCGCGCTGAATACTGGATTTCTTCGTTGCTTCGGAAACTGAAATCACGCCATTCAAACAATCGAAAATTTTCGGCAAGATTTGCTGGTAGGGAAAAATAGGGACAACGGTGTCTTGTCCGTGATTAATTGCCACCATGGGAATTTGAATCTTATTCCGCAACAAAATAGTCAGAGAACCCGTCACCATCGACGAAAATAGAATCAAATCTGCTTTTTCTCGGGCGACAATTCTCGGTAAGTTTAGAGATAGCCACCCCATAAATTTAGCAACTCGAAATTCAATGCCTTTGGCTGGTGACTCTAATAGTAGGGGAAAAACCGATACCTGCGAGCAATTTTGCAGCCGCTTGAGTAACTCGATGCTAACGGTTTGCATTCCCCCAATCTGTTCTAATTTCGCATCCGAAGGCGGATGAACGTGGGAAACATAGATAAGTTTCACCCGGAATGACTCATTGACTTATAGCGAATCGTTCGTTGAGACTCATTTAGATAGAAAGTTCATCAGACATCGCACTTCTCAAGTTCGTCAGATGAAACTCAAACTTTAAAGTCATGACTCTAAAAATAAAGACAAAATCGTTATATCTCATGATGATGAGAATAGCAATATGGCTAAATCCTAGCTCGAAAACAAGAAATTACAGACCGTTTTCGAGGACTTCTTGAATGGTAAACTCGGAAACATATCCTTTATAGATATCCGAGAAATCGACGCAAACCTTTAATGTTGTATTTGCCATAGACGCTGCAACGCTAGCACGATCGGGGACGTGTTTTAGATCGATCGCCTTGAGTCCGTCTTGGATGGCCTCTTTACCCAAATTATCCACGCAAACGGCATCGATCGCTTCCGAAATTTTTTTAAGGCCAAATCGTTCGACGCGTTCTAATATTTCTTCATTACAGTCTGAAAAGCTATCCCAATCAACCTGTAACTTTATCTTCGTTCCGGCTTTTTTTGCCCACGCAGCTTCGTAAGCGGGTATCGTTTTGTTCTGTAACTGGTGAATGATGCGCTTTTCCCTTAGTCCCACGATCGATCCGTCCACCCGATTTGATACATTAGTTGATACTTAAGTTGATAACTTTTAAGTAGGGGCAACCTTGCTTGCCGAGCTAATCATACCACTTCACAACATGACATCCACCCAACTCGCGATCGAAACTCGGTTTGACAAAGCTCTCGTGGTAGCATTCGGCGACGAACTCGCCGGAACCGACCCCATCCTCGTCCCTACAAGCAATCCCCGATTCGGCGACTATCAATCCAATGTCGCCATGTCCTTGACAAAACGCCTCAAACAAGCACCTCGCGCCATCGCCCAACAGATTATCGA
>NZ_JADEXN010000163.1 GCF_015207075.1 Zarconia navalis LEGE 11467 | reverse complement strand
GAATTAAGCCGGGAGCAGTGGGATCGGGAGAGGGTCGTAATGCTGTCGTTTGCGATCGATTGACGATTTGTGAGGGAGCATTGCCAAAGTGCAAACCGATGGGAACGTTGATACTGAGTAACGGCGTTGCTTGGGGTTCGGTTGCACTAAACACCGTTCCATCTTCAAACAAGAAACGATCTGCCGTACTGCCGAGAAACGAACCACCAATCTCGAGGGCGGCATTGGAACCGAAAACAATGCCATTGGGGTTCAATAGAAACAGGCTGGCACTGCCGTTGGCGCGAATCAAGCCGTCAATGTTAGAAATCTGCCCTCCCGTAATGCGGGTGATGATATTGTCGATGGTCAGAGCATTATCGAAAAATGCGGTTTCTCCCGTGCGGACGCTAAAATCCTCGAAACTGTGAAACAGGTTGCCTCCAGTGGTCGTACCGCCGGTGATGCGTTGAATTTGACCTTCCAGGTCGATTGTCGAGTTGTTCGGTAAGCTGGCATCGGGCAGGATTTGGGCGAATACCGAAGAAGCCGATACCGCCAGACATCCCAAAGGAATGCCCGCAGCACAGAATTTGACCGTACGTTGCAGCGTCAGTTCGATCGATTTCATGACAGGGGAATGAAAATGAAGTTAGCTTTGCGGGCGATCGAAATGGGGGTAGATTTCGTCTTCAAATAAAGCAGTCATCAGGGTTGGCGGGTAGTCTTTGCGAATATCGTAGTCTTCTCGAACGGGTGGTGATTCCAATTTACTCAGCCAAGTGGAGTGGACGGTCATGCCAATATTAAGCTGAGGATGGCTGAGCCGATATTTCGGGCCGCTACTAAGAGACTTCCCATCGAAAATCCACAGTTCGCTTTTGTCGGCGACAAAATTATCTGAGAATAACACCACGCAAACGATATACCCGTCGCAGGGATCGTCAGTTCCCGAACGGGGTACGAATTGGGGAGAGTTGCCAAAATACCCCGGTGGGAAATCGTAGGCATCTTCAATGGTTAGTTTCGAGGGAGATGCTGAAGTGCGATCGACGTGCATCCTCAGCAAGTTGGCCGGTTTACCACTTTCGACGCTTTTCTTCATCTCGGAGGCCCCAAGCCAGCGATGGGGATAATCTTCGTACATCTCGAAGACAAATTCGCTGAGCAAATCCGACCACGCACCCCAGCAATTCCAATAGATGTCGGTGAATCGATCGGGCTGGAACCCGCGCCATGCATAAAGGGCGATCGACCAGAGATACTGCTTGGATTCGGTTTTGGACAGAAAGCTCGATCGAGCTGAAGAGCATTCTTTTTCGGCATCGATCGTCCAGCATCCCAAACGGTTGAGATCCATCGGCGAGACGAACATTCCCGATCGCTCTTGCAACGCTTCGGTGGTTGATAGATCTCCGGCAGCCGATATGTCTTTCTGACGCAGAAACTCCGAGGGATCGGATGCAGCTGTATGAGCGGCAAACAGGGTGATTTTTCCCTCGGGATTGTCATATTCCACTAGGAAATGAGCGGTTTCTGGCTTCAGTCGTACCCGCTTGGCAGTGACGGTTTTCTCATCGGGATTGAGTTGCGCTCTCGCAACGATATAAATATCGGTGTACGGCAGTTGGGGATAGCTCAGATCTCTGTAAATCCGCTCTAGGAATTTCTCTACATCTTCGAGAATTAACGGGTCGTTGGGATTGAGAACGGGAATGAGATCTTCAAGTAATAGTTTGAATGCCGAATCGGAGATGACGATATAGTCTTTTGTCAGCCCCATTTGGTGCAGACTTTGGCGAATTCGGATGGGACGATCGTTTGCATCTCGCACTTCCCATTGCTCGACGGTGGTTCCCGAACCATGCCAGCGATTGAGATAGAGGCGATCGCCTTGCCCGACGATCGAAGAGGCTAAAAACTTTTCGACAAGCTCTAAGAATAATCCCACCGAGCCGTTCGCTATTCTTTTGAGTAGCCGACGGATGAAGGTTACGTGAATGCGATCGAGCCATTTATCGATATCTGAAGGTATCAATCGGGATAACCATAAAAGGTTGAGAATCGATTTACTTGCATTGACGGTAAACATTTCATCGGTATGGGTATCGAATACCGGATGTGCCGTACTTAAAATTGGGGGGAACGGCCAACGAATGGGATTGGGAATCATCGAATGCCACTGATTCGCCCACCCAATGGGCCCGACGAGTCCGAGGGTACGGGGATCGATTTCGTAAGGACGACCGGCATCCCAAGTGACTAACAACCGCTCGCTGCCATCGGAGAATTTCATCGGCAAAAAGGCCGTATTGAGATAGTTGCGAACCCCCAAACCGATGGACAGACGAGTAATACCGAAACTGCGAAACTCGAACTCGGAGTAGCTGGAAAATTTTTGATATTTCGGATCGGTCGTGAGGGCAGTATCGGCGTAGTAATCTGGGGTTTTAACGATCCGCATTGCCATCCAAGCTTTACCCGCTTCGACCTTGAGTTCTTCCTGAACTGGAGTGGCTGGAGTTTGATGGAAGTCGAGGCGGTAGATCGCACCTTCGCCGTTGAGGAGGGACGTCCAGCCATCTTTGGAGGGTCGAACGATATTGGGTGCATCCTCACATTTGGGGGAACCGACATAACCCACTGCGCCGACAATAAAAACGTGACCTTGCAAATCTTCGGGTAGCTGGCATGGGTTCTGGCTGAGTCCTTCTTTAACGGTCAGTTGCAAGGGTTGATGCTGGGAATCTTGCCCGTAAAACTCTTCTCGACTTGTGGATAAAAGAGCTTTGGGCGATCGCGGTGGCGTCGCGCCACCTGTCCGATCTGCCGTGACGTTTGTTGCATTTGAGGTTATATCACTCACGATTGGAACTCCTCAAAGATGAATAGACAATGGGTTCAGTCATTCTCAACACCCAAACTGAATCACTCCAAGCCAGCGCTCTAAGAGATCGCCATGTCAAGTTCTATTGAATTCGTTAGAAATACACCCGTTTGCGTCAAATTTGTGAAACTTTGACCCATCAATGGTTCTGTAAACTCACCACCCGAACCGAAACGTACAGATCCCGTACGTTTCTATGAAATTTTACACTGCAGAAGATTGTCATTAGACCCAGGATACAACCCCTCGCTCGATATTTTTGTTCGTTTCGGGTGGGATCGTAAAGGTGAGCTTGGGGAGAAAGACACTCGTTTACTCGATCGCTCGGTTTTCAGAGACGATCGTCGATGGTTCTTTGTATTGGCATTTTACACTCGAGGCCTTGACTCGAAGTTTTTACGCACAGCGCACGATCGCACGAATGAATTCCCGGCAAATTTGCCGGGAAGTCTGCTTTCAAATCAGTCCTGTTTCAGTCTGGCAACCGATGCCAAGCTAGGAACAACTCGCCGCTTTGACAATCCCGGCGGAAATCGATCGAAACTCGGGTTGAATGTAGGTGGTCAATTCGCTAGCCACTCGTTGCGGCGAGTCGGTCGAACGTTCTTCAAGTACCTGGCAGATCGATCGTTCTAAGAGTGCCCAATCTTGGAGAGTGGTTGTCAGAATTTGAGGACGCAGCGATGGATAAGCTGGGGGATAATCCCGTTTGACGTGGCTTAAAAGAGCGCTCTGATAGACCGCTCCCCTTGCTTTAAGAGAACGCTCTTCTTCTTGGCGAGACAACTGGAGCGTCAGTACGATGGCGGGAAAGCATAGGGAAGCTGCAAGCAACAACCAGGCAACGAAATCTAAGGAATTCGTCTGGGGGAGATTCTGTGTAATTTTCATGGCACACCCAATAAGAGTTTGAGAATGCAAACTCATTCTGTTTAAACTTTAGGGTAGTTGAAATTACGGAGGCTCGGTGATAAATTTCTCACAAAAACAATAGTATGTCTTATAAAGACTCTGTGAAGGTCGCTTTAGGGCTTCCGAAAACTTGCGAAGCGCCTCGATCCTTATTTTCTGCTTAATGCAATCGAGTGGGGAAACAGTGGTGTTGCGTCGCGAACTATTTTGAGGCGGTTTTCTCGATTCTTCACTTCTTCCTTCACAGAAAGGTTCTGTAAGGTTATGGTAGACGAAAAGTTCCAAACCTAAACTGTCTGGATCGGAAAATTTGTGAAATACTTCTTTTTATCGGAGGGATGGGAAGTCGATCGCGTATGGGGGTCTCAAGGGTTGTGGAACGCCACTGCTTGGCGGCGATTCCCTCAGATCGATCGAACGAATTTGTGTATCGTCGATCGAGTTGAAACCTTGTGGCTCTATCGTGTCGAAGATGCCGTACTGATGGTGGAAGTCAAACCGATCGATGCAGAGACATCTGCTCCTGACGCCATCGGTCAAGTGGTTCTCAAACGCCTCATGAGTGCCGAGCTGGCACTTCAAAGACTTACTTCATCTAGCGCTATTTGTCAATTAAATCGTAATCAAAATTAATTAAATCGGGAATATTTCTTCGAAAATTGAGAGAAAATAGCCATCAAGCTTGCAATATAACCTCACAATCGATACACTTTTTAAAATAATCTTCATGTTTCCAGAGCTTTATCCGTCGCTACCATTTTCGAGACCAACTCTAAAGTTGGAACCGAGATTCGGGAGCAACATAGATAATCACTGGTATCGATCGCAGATATTTTGTCTCGATCGAGGACTAAATGTTAAACCTGTTGGGTTTAAACTCAGACATTGAAATTGTTTCAACGTTGAGGATAAATTCTAAAACAGGCGATAGCTTTCGGTCTGTCGAATTCTTTTCGGCAATCGAGCTGTCAATGTATCAAAAAAAAGCGTTGAGCAAAGCGTAATAGAGGAGGAGCGTAGTCAATGGGACTACCTTGGTATCGCGTACACACAGTCGTCCTGAACGATCCGGGAAGACTGATTGCTGTACACTTAATGCACACTGCCCTGGTGGCAGGTTGGGCTGGCTCAATGGCCTTGTACGAACTGTCAATTTTCGACCCTAGCGATCCCATTCTTAACCCCATGTGGCGGCAAGGAATGTTCGTGATGCCCTTCATGGCTCGCTTGGGCGTGACTGGTTCGTGGGGAGGTTGGAGCGTTACGGGAGAGACCGGTGTCGATCCCGGCTACTGGTCTCTCGAAGGCGTAGCCATCGCCCACATTGTCCTGTCCGGACTTTTATTCCTAGCAGCCGTTTGGCACTGGGTTTTTTGGGATCTAGAAGTATTCCGCGATCCTCGCACTGGAGAACCGGCGTTAGACTTGCCGAAAATATTCGGTATTCACCTATTCCTGTCGGGTCTTTTGTGCTTCGGTTTCGGAGCCTTCCACCTCACAGGAGTGTGGGGACCGGGAATGTGGGTATCCGATCCCTACGGTTTGACTGGAAGCGTTCAGCCCGTCGCCCCTGCGTGGGGTCCTGAAGGCTTCAATCCCTTCAATCCAGGGGGAATCGTCTCTCACCATATTGCCGCTGGTGTGGTCGGAATTATTGCCGGTCTGTTCCACCTGACGGTTCGTCCGCCGGAACGGCTGTACCGCGCCCTGCGGATGGGGAATATCGAAACAGTTCTATCGAGCAGTATTGCTGCTGTGTTCTTCGCTGCGTTCATCGTGGCGGGAACGATGTGGTACGGCAGTGCCGCTACCCCCATCGAACTGTTCGGCCCAACTCGCTATCAGTGGGATAAGGGTTACTTCCAAGAAGAAATCCAGCGCCGCGTCCAAGCTAACTTGGCCGATGGAGCAACTGAATCCGAAGCGTGGTCGCAAATTCCCGAGAAATTGGCGTTCTTCGACTACGTTGGCAACAGCCCCGCTAAAGGTGGTTTGTTCCGTACGGGTCAGATGGATTCTGGAGATGGCATCGCTCAAACTTGGCTGGGTCACCCGGTCTTTACCGATGCAGATGGTCGCGAGCTGACCGTCCGCCGGATGCCCAATTTCTTTGAAACCTTCCCGGTCATCTTGACCGATCGAGATGGCATCGTTCGGGCTGATATTCCCTTCCGTCGGGCTGAATCTCGTTACAGCTTCGAGCAAACCGGAGTGACGGTGAGCTTCTACGGCGGCGAACTGGGCGGTCAAAGCTTTACCGGCCCCGCCGATGTGAAGAAGTACGCCCGGAAAGCTCAGTTGGGCGAACCGTTCGAGTTCGATCGGGAAACCTTGAACTCTGACGGGGTGTTCCGAACCAGTCCTCGCGGTTGGTTTACCTTCGGACACGCTTGTTTTGCCTTGCTGTTCTTCTTCGGTCACATTTGGCACGGATCTCGGACTCTGTTCCGGGATGTGTTCGCCGGAATCGACCCCGAACTCGACGAAGAGCAAGTCGAATTCGGATTCTTCCAGAAAGTGGGTGATAAGTCCACTCGCAAACAGGAAGTCTAATCGAGCCAACTTAAGTACAACGGGTTCTAACAGTGGCGGTGCGATCGACGTAATCGTTCCTTGTTAGACCCGTCTGTTGCTACACTAGTAACGACAAACAAAACCCAAACGAGGAGATTAAAAATGGAAAGTCTCGTTTATATCTTAATCCTTGCTTTAGGCATAGGTGTACTATTTTTTGCGATCGCCTTTCGCGAAACTCCAACCATTGGGAAATAGTCAATTCAAGTTCGGAGCTAACGCCGGTTATCGACCGCCGATCGCTTCTGTTATCTAAATCGCGAAAAGCTCAGCCCAGACGTGCAGTCCGAGACAACCTGCGCGTCTGTTCTGGCTTTTTAGTATCTCGGGTCTAATGGTGTCAAAGGGGCGGGCCACGACCGAAACCGAGCTTTCTAACGATCTCGTTCGACTGTTTGCGCCTCAACCTTTTCTCATTTCACGCATTAAATCATGCACTGTCCCTTTTGCCAACATACAGAAAGTCGAGTTCTGGAGTCGAGGTCGGCTGAAGCCGGTCAAAGCGTGCGCAGACGGCGACAATGTCTGGGCTGTCATCGTCGTTTCACCACCTACGAACGAATCGAGTTCGTCCCGATCACCGTCATCAAACGAGACGAACGGCGAGAATCTTTTACTCGATCGAAGCTACTTAGAGGACTCGTTCGCGCTTGCGAAAAAACGGGCGTGTTATCCACCCAACTCGAAGCGATCGTTGATGAAATCGAAGCCGAACTTCAACAGCGCTCGACCAAAGAGGTGAGCAGTCAGGAAATCGGCGAATTAGTCCTCAAACGCCTGCGCCCTTTGAATGAAGTCTCATACATTCGTTTTGCCTCGGTTTACCGAAAATTTCAAGGCATTCGAGACTTTGTCGAAACCTTAAATCATTTACGGGAGAATCAGTCTCAGACTTTATTTGAATTAGACAATGAATTCGATTTAGATCTTGCAGACGAACATTCAACTCCCACCTCCTGGATTACTCACTCTTGAAGCGGTCAAGGAACTCGAAGGTCAGACCCGATGGATTAAGGCTATATCTCGATAAAACTTGATAATTAAAACTTATAGAAAAAAATAGAGAAATTAAGTCTATAGATCGAATTAAGGGTCGAATCCGTTAGGGTAACAATGTATAATAGGGTGCCCCTTATGCCTTCCCGATTGAAAAAAGGGATGTGGTGTAACAAAAAGTAAGTTTTAGCGATTACAAAGCAATTACTCATCAATTTATCCACCCCAACTCCCCTGCCATCCCAGGATAGACAACATCCATTCATAGGAGGCCGAGTAAGGATACCCAGTACTAGGAAACAACACGCATGGTCAATCAGAATACAATTACTAGAGACGTTGGTTTTACTCACGAAGATTTTGCTGCCCTGCTCGACAAATACGACTACCACTTCAGCCCCGGCGATGTGGTAGCGGGTACGGTATTCAGTATCGAACCCAGGGGCGCTCTGATTGACATTGGGGCAAAAACTGCGGCTTACATTCCCTTACAGGAAATGTCGATCAATCGGGTTGACGCTCCCGAAGAAGTTCTACAATCGAACGAAACTCGGGAATTTTTTATCCTGACCGATGAGAACGAAGATGGTCAGCTCACGCTCTCCATTCGCCGCATCGAGTACATGAGAGCTTGGGAGCGAGTTCGACAGCTTCAAGCAGAAGATGCCACCGTTCATTCCGGTGTCTTTGCCACCAACCGAGGGGGTGCTTTAGTTCGGATCGAGGGACTGCGCGGGTTTATTCCCGGTTCTCACATCAGTACTCGCAAACCCAAAGAGGATTTGGTTGGGGAAGACTTACCTCTAAAGTTTTTAGAAGTGGATGAAGAGCGCAACCGCCTTGTCCTCAGCCATCGACGCGCGCTGGTGGAACACAAGATGAACGGCTTGCAAGTCGGAGAAGTTGTTATCGGTACGGTACGCGGAATCAAGCCTTACGGTGCGTTTATCGATATCGGTGGTGTCAGCGGTCTGCTACACATTTCCGAAATTTCTCACGATCACATCGATACGCCCCATAGCGTGTTCAATGTTAACGACCAGCTCAAGGTGATGATTATCGATCTCGATGCCGAGCGCGGTCGGATTTCTCTGTCGACCAAGCAGCTCGAACCCGAGCCGGGTGATATGGTCAAAAATCCCCAGCTCGTCTATGACAAAGCTGAGGAAATGGCCGAAAAATTCCGGGAGCAAATGCGGGCGAACCAGCAAGCTGCTAATGGAGAAGATTCCAGCGAAGATCTCGAGATTGGAGAGGAAGAGATTCCAACAGCGATCGATTAAGACTCGCAATTTTAGACGAACGACCGCTCGACTTTGGATCGTACCAGCCCAAGCGAGCGGTCGTTTGTATTAGACGATCGAACAAATTTCAAATCAAAAGAGAGTAAAAAAGCTGGGAGGAGTATCTGATTTGGTCACAATTCGCGCGCAGGGTGTTGTCTTCTCGAATATCCAAGGGATTATTTTTGATAAAGATGGAACTCTCGAAAACTCAGAAACATTTTTGAGGAGTTTGGGACAAAAGCGATCGCGCTTGGTGGATGCTCAAATTCCCGGTGCGGGAGAGTCGATGTCGATCGCCTACGGGATTGAAGGAGATCGCCTCGATCCGACAGGACTGCTGGCGGTCGGAAGTCGGTGCGAAAATGAGATTGCCGCCGCCGCTTATATTGCCGAAACCGGTCGCGGTTGGTTAGAGTCTCTAAAAATTGCCAGAAAAGCCTTTACCGAAGCCGATCGCATTCTCAGAAATACTGAAGATGCCCCCTCCCCTCTGTTCGTCGGTTCTTTGGAAACCATCGAGCGGCTTGGGAAGGCGGGGTTTAAACTGGGGATTCTTTCGGCAGATACTACCGCCCGAGTGCAGCGATTTATTTCTCACTATCAGCTCGATCGCTATATTGAGATGGGAATGGGAGTCGATCTCGGTCCGAGTAAGCCCGATCCCTCTTTGTTCGTGCAAGCGTGCCAGTCTCTGGGAGTTGCACCAGAACGGACGCTGATGGTGGGAGATTCTCCCCTCGATATTGAGATGGCTCGTAGTGCCGGTGCCGCGGGATGTATTGGCATTTGTTGGGATACGCCAGAAGCGGTGCATTTGGAAATGGCTGATGTGGCGAT
>NZ_JADEXN010000162.1 GCF_015207075.1 Zarconia navalis LEGE 11467 | reverse complement strand
GTACCGGCGCGAACTGCTAGAAAAAGATTATTTCTTTATTATCGATCGCCAAATTGGAAATGGAGAGAGTACAATCGATGGCGATCGCCGATCGTAAAAAATACGCAAAATAAAAATTATGGGACTTTTCGATAAAATTGCTGGGGCGATGAGCGACCCCAACCTCCAAGCCAGTGCCGGCCAGATTGGCAGCATTCTCGGCAGTTTGCAAGAAACCAGCAATACGCAGAACCTCGATAACTCTACCACCCAGGCTCTGATGTCAGTGGTGGGTTCCCAAGTTCGAGGGGCCTTGCAAGAGAAAAAATCCGCCAATGGTATGGGTGGCGTTCAAGGTCTAATCAATCAATTTGCCGGTACGGGGTTCAACCCGCAAGCGGTATCGGCGCTGTTTTCTCCCCAGCAACAGGAGCAAGTGGTGCAAAGCGCATCCCAAAATACGGGGGTCAACGCGGCAACGATTCAGGCTTTGCTACCCACTTTAGTTCCCCTGGTGCTGAATTTCTTGAAAACTGGCGAAGGGCAAAATTCCGCAGCCGGAGCTAATCCCGTCCTCAATAGCTTCCTAGATTCCGATGGCGATGGCGATGTGGATATGGGCGATGTGATGAAGCTTGCCGGACGGTTTTTGAAGTAGTAAAGCGCGATCGTCCTTGCGCCATTTTATCTTCCTGCAACGGCATCGCCTGGGACTCCCCCATTCAGGGGACAAACAACTCCTCCATTGTGGTGAAGCGATCGTTCGGGCGATCGTCGTAATATTCACAATAACCACTAAGCTCAATACGAATTCCCCCGCCCTATCTTGGTTGTTGGGGGATTTTTTTTGCCCGAACTCGCTTTCCTTAGATTTGGGCTCTTGCACTTCAATATTAAACGCATTTGAGAAAATCGAGCCTGTAGAACGTCACCCCCAATTCGGGGAGAGGGGGAGAGAATAACGATTCACTGATTTTTCGTTGTCAATTGTCAATTGTTCATTGTCCGTTCTTTCCCCATCTCCCCACCGAACGGGATATCATAAGAATTTGCCGTCGATCGAGTTTAAGCAAGACGCTATGCAAACCGTAGATTCCCAAACAGTTCCCTCGGTAATGGATGCGCCCAAGCACGGTCTTCCCGTCACCATCATCACGGGTTTTCTCGGCAGTGGCAAAACCACGCTCCTCAACCATATCCTCACCAATCAGGATGGCGTCAAAACAGCGGTTTTGGTGAATGAGTTCGGCGAAATCGGTATCGATAACGAGCTGATCGTCGCCACGGAAGACAGTATGGTGGAGTTGAGCAACGGTTGTATTTGCTGCACTATCAATGACGATTTGCTCAATGCTGTTTACAGCGTCCTGGAGCGCCCGGAGAAAGTAGACTATTTGGTGGTGGAAACCACGGGACTTGCAGATCCGATGCCGGTGGCACTGACATTTCTGGGAACGGAACTGCGGGATATGACCCGCCTCGATTCGATCGTTACGATGGTCGATTGCGAGAATTTCAGCCTCGATTTGTTCAATTCCCAAGCGGCTTACAGCCAGATTGCCTACGGCGATATCATTCTCCTCAACAAAGTAGATTTGGTGGATGAGGCGGATGTGGACTTGCTTGAAGTGAGGATTCGCGAGATTAAGGAAGGCTCGAGAATTCTGCGAACGACAAAATCTCAGGTTCCCCTGCCGTTGATTCTCAGTGTCGGATTGTTCGAGTCCGATCGCTATTTCGAGCAAAAAGAAACCGAACACGGTCACGACCACCACGACCACAGCCACGACCACGACCACCACGACCACAGCCACGACCACGACCACCACGACCACGACCACCACGACCACCACGACCACCACGACCACCACGGCCACGACCATCACCACCACTCCAACCATTTAGAAAATGATGGGTTTACATCCATCTCCTTCGAGAGCGATAAACCCTTCGTCATTCGTAAGTTTCAGGACTTTCTCGACAACCAGCTTCCTGACAACATTTTCCGAGCCAAAGGCATTCTCTGGTTCGCCGAAAGTCCCCAGCGTCACGTCTTCCATCTGAGTGGCAAGCGGTTTTCCATCGATGATGAAGAGTGGAAAGGGGAACCCAAAACCCAACTGGTGCTCATCGGTCAGAACTTAGACCATGACAAGTTGCGATCGCAACTACAAGCTTGTGTGAAGTCTAAGCCAAAAGGATTCGGAAATTAGCGATCGGAGGATTCCAAAAACGATCGTACCGCCGCTAGATAGCTAGAAGCATCCTCTAACATGGGAAAATGACCGGTATCGCGAATTAGAGCATATTCAACGTTTTCGCTCAAACTAGCAGCTCGCTCGCCCATTTCGGCTGGAATGATGCGATCGTACTCCCCCGATACCAATAGGGTGGGGGTCTGGATGCGGGCGAATTCCTCGGGCATCCCCAAGGCCATTTTCTGGCTCACAGAGGTGTAAATCGTCCCCAGAGCTGCTTGGTAGTCTGCCAGGATAAAATCTTCCAAAAACTCCCGCCTGAGCTGACTGGGGAGAGAACGGTGGAGAAACCGGGCCATAAATATTCGATCGACTCCCGGAATCCACAGGAGCAATCGGGGACGGACTTTCACCACCTGACCGCCAAATTTGTGAAAGGCCTTAAAAGCTTGCTCGTTGTATTCAAATATGCCGCTACAAGTGAGGATTGCTCTTTCCACTCGCTGGGGATAGCGATTGAGAAATAAAGTGGCAATCGTTGCCCCCATCGAATGTGCGTTAAGGTATACTTTTTCGATGCCCAGACTGTCTAATAGCTCTGCGAGATCTTCGGCATAGGTTTCGAGTTCGCAGTCAATTTGGGAGTCAATTTGGGAGTCAATTTCGGCATTTTGAGGAAGGCGCGACCTCCCGAATCCTCGCAGGTCGTAGAGCAAACAGGCAAATTGAGTCGAGATGGACTCGGCGGTACTTTGCCAGTATCGCGCAGAACCGCCCCAGCCGTGTAAAAACACCATCACCGGTTGGGTTGCCGAACAGTCCGGCGATCGCACCCACTCATAGTAATGCTCGACACCTCGAATTTGAAGATATGGCACGATCGCATCCCTCCTAAAAGTAAATTTTCACCCCAAAATTTTCGGATCAATTTGAAAGGATTCAGCGACCTGTGGAGATTCCCCAACAGTTTTCTTCGACCGAAGGGGTTAGGGGAATTCTAGATCGAAGGCAACTGAATTCCTACATCAATTTTGGTAACAAATCGATTTTCCTTTGTCTGCTTTCTGCTACTATTTGATGCGATCGAACACTCGAATAATCTATCGCGATCGACCGAAATTTTAGTGTAAAAGATAACGGTCAAATCGACGATATCTTCACAATGTTTGCATCTTTTCAAGACGATCGCGCCTTTCCTCGAATCTATCTCAAGCCGATGCGATCGCAGTCGCCTTTTCCCAAATTGAGGTATCGTACTTCGCGCACTGAGTTTGGGGGGAGAAGTCAAAGAGAAAAAACACAAACGTGAAGCCCCGTAAGGCTCTGATGCTATTCTAAATCCGATCGTTCGACCGAGATACGAGGATTGACTGTCAGTACTTGACGACTCGATCGTGGCGACTAGAACTAGGCATTTTGCCAAACCTCCTCTTAGAGTAGAAGTATAAAGAAATCCATGGGATTCCAATTGTTTCTGCTCTTAGCTCGAATTTGGCGATGAAGTTTCGATTTTTTTCCCACATTACGGCATCCTTAGCCACACTTATCGTTCTCGGTGCCGTGTCGATTTTAGAGCGACAAGAACGAACTCGATTCCAAACCGCTTACCGAGTCAACGTTCTCAATAAACTCCATGCCGTAGAAGCCGCCCTCGAAGCCCAAATCGATCGCAATTTGGCGCTCTCCCGTGGCTTAGTGGCGTATATCTCAACTCACCCCGACATCGACGAAGCCCAATTCGATCGCCTCGCACGGGTTCTTGTGACGCAGCAGCCCGATGTCGAAAGTTTAAACTTGGTTCGGGCGGGAAGCAAGGAAGGTTCGCCCGGTTACACCTACTCTCCCAACGATCGCCCCTTCGATTGGCAAGCGATCGATCTCGATCGGTCTGCTTCAATCGCTCGTACCATCGAGTCTCGCAATTCGATCGTCGAACCCCCGATCGCTCTAGACGACGGTCGCTCGATCGTTATCGAACGATCGCCGATTTTCATCACCCCTCCCGGCGCACCTCCCGAAAGCGGAACCTATTGGGGAACTGTCAGCCTCGCCGTCGATCTAACGTCGGTTTTGCAAGCCGTCGGCGCTCTCAATCCTCTCACTTCTCTAAAATATAGCTTGCGCGACAGTAACGGTTCTCCCGATCGGGAAGTGTTTGCCGGCGACGGGGCTATCTTCCAACAAGATCCCACCATCGTCAATGTCGATTTACCCCAAGGTTACTGGCAATTAGCCGCAGTGCCCAAGACCGGCTGGATTTACCAATCGCCCGTTTTGTGGTGGTTGCGCGGTGGGGGTGGCCTATTGGCACTGCTGGTGGGTTTTTCTGCGTTTAAAGGACTCGACAATCCCCGACAACAGCGGGATGCACTCGAACGGGAAACCATCGACTTGCGCGAAAAAGAAGCGTTGTATCGGGAATTGGTTGAAAATGCCCACTGTGCCATCGTTCGCCTGGATGCCCAGAGCAATATTACGTATCTCAATCCCTTGACCCAACGCCTGCTGGGATATTCCGAAGCAGAACTGTTGGGAAAGCCGATTCGCACCATCTTACCGCCTCAAATTAATAAAGCCACCCATCCATTACTCGCGGCGATCGAACATAGTCTCTTTTACCCCCACGATCCGATCGAGCTTGATGCTAAAGCTACCTGTGGCAATGGCAAAATGCTCCCGATGGCATGGCGCGGCAAAGCGATCGTCGATCCGGTTGGGGAAGTTCGCGGGGTCGTGTGCATCGGGAAAGATATTAGCGATCGTGCCCTAGCAGAATTGGAACTGCGGGCATCGGAAGCCGAGTTGCGGGCATTACTCGCGGCGATGACCGATCTGATTTTTATCCTCGACGATCGGGGATACTTCATTAAAGTCGCCCCCACCAGCCCCGATTCGGTTTATCGCTCGCTCTGGGACCCTACGGGACGAACCCTAGAGGATGTTGTGGGCCCAAAACGAGCTGAGGAATTTCTCGAAGGCATTCAAAAGGTGTTGGTCACCCAAATGCCTCATTCTTTTGAATACAGTCTCGTTTTGGATGGAAAAGAGGTTTGGTTTGGGGTCAATCTTTCTCCGATGTCGGCAGATACGGTCATTTGGGTGGCGCGCGATATTAGCGATCGCGTCCGAGTCGAAGCTCAACTGCGATCGGCTGCATCGGAGTTAGAGCAACGAGTGGAAAAACGGGCTGGAGAAATTCAACACGCCAACAAGCAGCTCCAAATCGAGATCGTCGAGCGAATGCAAATCGACGAAGCCCTTCGCCAGAGCGAAACCCGCGAACGAGAAAAAGCCCAACAACTCGAACAAACCCTCGAAAAGCTGCAACTCACCCAAGCCCAACTCGTCCACACCGAGAAAATGTCCGGTTTGGGTCAACTGGCGGCGGGAATGGCTCATGAAATTAATAATCCCGTCGGCTTCATTCATGGCAACCTCTCTCACGTTCGAGACTACACGCAAGATTTACTCGATTTACTCGAAATCTATCAAGAAGAGTATCCCCAAGAAAACGATCGCATTGAGGAATGGGTGGAGCAAATCGATCTAGAATTTCTCAAACAGGATGTCTTTGACACGATCGCCTCGATGGAAAGTGGAACCGAGCGTATTCGCACCATTATTTTGTCGCTGCGCAATTTCTCTCGCTTAGATGAGTCGGGTCTGAAGCAGGTTGATATCTGCGAGGGACTTGAAAGCACGCTCCTGATGCTACAACATCGCCTTCACCGTCAGTCTAATTTGCCCGAAATTCAGGTGATTCGAGAATTGGAGGATTTACCGAAAGTGGAATGTTACCCCAGCCAACTCAATCAAGTCTTTGCCCATCTGATGTCCAATGCGATCGATGCTTTAGATGAAAATCGCCATCATTGGACGGACAAACCGGGGGATGACGATCGATTTCCTCGTACTGCCGAACCCGCGATCTGCATCCGTACTCAAGCCTTAGAGGGCGATCGCGTTGCAATTTCGATCGCCGACAACGGATCTGGGATTCCACCAGAGATTCAAGCTAAAATTTTCAACCCGTTTTTTACGACCAAAGCTGTTGGCAAAGGAACGGGTCTCGGCTTGTCTATTAGCTACCAAATTATTACTGAAACTCACCAGGGAACATTAACTTGTCTTTCCCAACCCGATCGGGGAACCCAGTTCAAAATCGAGATTCCGATCCGGAATTTTGCCGCTTCATCGTGTAGTGTTTCTTCGGACAAACAATAAAAAATCGAGGTTGGATATTTTTCCTCTTTCATCGAAATAAAATTCGATCGCCTCTCCGTTATCAGCGTTTTATTTTGATTTTTTTCTTTTACTTCACCCGCGAAACTCATGCACTCGATTAATACTATTTGGAATACGCTTCTTACCAACCGAGTTTGGATGACTTGGAACTTATTTCTGGCGTTATTGCCCCTTGCCTTAAGTCTGTGGCTGTTCGATTGGCCTCGATCGCGCTTTTTTCGTTGGGGAGTGGTCGGGTTGACAGGAGCGATGTTCGTAGGGACGTATTTAAAATACCCGTCTTACCTCCTCAACATGATACTCAGTGTCTTGCAAAATATCCGCACCAGCTATCTAATTGTTGCCGCTGTGATGACACTTTTGCTCATGGGAGTCGAAATTTTGATTTTGGGAAAAAACAAGTCTCGCTCTGTATTTTGGTGGCTGGGATTTGTGGTGTTTATCGCTTTTTTGCCCAATGCGCCCTACGTTCTCACAGATATTATTCATTTGATTGAGGATATCCGTCGCGATTACTCCGCATGGCTGATTACTTTAGTTCTCATTCCTCAATATTTAGTCTTTGTCGGAATTGGGTTTCAAGCTTATGTTTTATCGTTAATAAATCTGGGACAATACATGAAGCACCAAGGATTAGGACGGTTTGTTCTAGCTGCAGAGTTCTTAATTCATAGTTTGTGTGCGATCGGGATTTATTTGGGTCGATTCTGGCGTTTTAATAGCTGGGACTTAGTCACTCAACTCGATACAGTTCTGCAAAAAATGATGAACGAGCTATTTGACAAACGTCCCTTAATGATATTAGCGATTACATTTGCCGTTATTGCCGGTTTGTACTACCTCTTGAAATGGGTGACAGAATCGATTATCATTGCCCGACAAGTCAAGCAGATCTCATCTTTTGAGACTTCGACACCTTCCCTGCAAGAATAAGTTAAAACTCATGCTGGAAAATCGCGATATTGTACTTCGCAAACTCACACCCTATCTCTTTTTATTTCCAGCATTATTCTTTTTGACAATCGCGGTTATATATCCCGCACTTCAGGGATTTTACCTCAGCTTTACTCGCTATGAATACGATCTCACTCAAGCACCTGACTGGGTCGGTTTTGCCAACTTTCAACGGTTGTGGATCGATCCGCTATTCTGGCAAACCTTACGGCAAACTCTGCTGTATTTAATCGGTGTCGTCCCGATTTTAGTCGTATTGCCTTTGGGGTTAGCAATTTTAGTCAATCGCGAACTTCGAGGCATTCTCTGGTTTAGAACCGCTTATTATACTCCCGTTGTCATTTCGATGGTGGTGGCGGGAATTGCTTGGAAATGGTTGTATTCCGAAAATGGATTTCTCGATCGATTCGTCCAATTTTTCGGGTTTGAAAATGGTATTCCCTGGTTAACCAGTCCCAAACTAGCAATTTTTAGTGTCATGGCGGTTACCATTTGGAAGGGGTTAGGGTATTATACGGTCATTTATTTAGCGGGGTTGCAAGGCATCCCTTCTGCGTTATACGAAGCTGCTGCAATGGATGGTTCCGATGGCTGGCGACGACATTTAGATATTACCGTTCCTTTAATGAAACCCTATCTCTTTCTGGTCGCCGTTATTTCTTCCCTCTCAGCTACGAAAGTATTTGAAGAAGTGTTCGTTATGACTCAGGGAGGACCGAGAAATAGTTCTCAAACGATTGTCTACTATCTTTACGAACAAGCATTTAGCTATTTAGAAATGAGCTATGCTTGTGCGATCGGTTTGGTTCTATTTTTACTGATATTAGGATTTTCAATTTTGAATTTAAAACTGTCCGCTCGATTGGAATAAATGATATATAGCGCTTTTCACACCCATGAGGTACAGAGATTCTGGGAATGGGGAATGGGGAATGGGCACTTCGACAGGCTCAGTAACCAGGAATGGGGAATGGGGAATGGAAGATATAACTTGGGTGTACCTCACAAATATGAGGATTGCTATATTTAATCGCCAAACTGATTTTTCAAAAGAGATAAACTGCTATTTATATTTTTTATTATATTATTTTCATCTAATAATCGCTCGTGAATCAAAATAACGAACCCACAGAAGAACTCGATCGCTATTTTCCAAACTTTCAAAACTTTAAAAGCGATCGCGTCAATTCAGAATCGAACGATCCAAGTTCAGCTCGTTCAAACCCAACAAAATTTAACCAAAACCGCACCCGACCTAAAATCGAGCTAAAAGAAAAAAAGAAAATCCCCGATCGCTTCTTTCTTTATATTTTTTCAGCGAGCATCGCGTTGGGGTTCTTGGGGACGATCGTTCCCAAAAAAAGCATCGAACAAACCCTCGATATCGAGTCGGGCGAACGCATAGAAATAATGACATCGAAGCAAGGGGATACTTTTACTCAGGTGGTTGGCTATAGCTTGGCGAGTTTAGCTGCCATCATGGGTTCGATTAAAAAGCTGGTCTCTAAATAAAAGCAATACGCGCGCTCTCCTCAAGCGATCGGGATTCTGATTCAAGACAGCCCGAAATTGACCGCAGCGAGCATTTCGGATCGTCCTTCTATTTTCTAATCTGGCATCATCACCTCCAATTCGTAGCCGTCCAAATCCGTTCCTCGATCGATTAGGTTGGCGGTCGCAAAATCCGGTCCGAACCAAAACGCTTCTTGTCTTTCGAGCTTCTCGGGTTCGAGTTCTCCGTACTTGAGAGCCAGAATTTGAGCGAGTTCTTCGTAAGATAACCTTGCTTTTAGAACTGGGTCGAAAACTAGGGTGACACTTGTGAGTCCGTGCCCGCCCGACTCTACATCTTTTTGAAAAGTGAACTTATATTTTTCGATTCCCGGAATCTCTTCAACGGCAACTTCACTAACGACAAACTCATCAGAATCTCCTAAATTCGAGACCTGCTGACTTCCGG
Organism: Zarconia navalis LEGE 11467; assembly: GCF_015207075.1. GTDB lineage: Bacteria > Cyanobacteriota > Cyanobacteriia > Cyanobacteriales > Geitlerinemataceae > Zarconia > Zarconia navalis. Next base: position 147 of record NZ_JADEXN010000162.1, on the reverse strand, counting down.
GAACTCGCTCTCCAACAGCTTGTGGAGTCATATCGCTTTCTAAGCCCAAATTTGCGATCGCCTTCGGTAGCCAACTCTTTTGGGATGTGCCGATAATTTCTGAGAGATCGACCCCGATATCGGCGATCGCAGTACTCGAGACTGGGG
>NZ_JADEXN010000161.1 GCF_015207075.1 Zarconia navalis LEGE 11467 | reverse complement strand
GCGATTTCGGAGACTTCCACATGAGGCTGATGTCTTTCTCTAGCATGGTCGCGGATACTACGCCCTTGAGTGGGCCATCCTTCCCTCCTAGACTCGTCTTTCGATTCACCATCCCATCGTGGCGAGCACACCCTTGACAAACGAGCAATTTCCTTAACCTTTCACCAATGGGGAATAGGGAATAGGGAATAGGGCAGAACATGGACAATTGACAATGAAAAATCTGTGATTCTCCCTTGTCCCCCTCGATCGCGATCGCCGGTCGTTGTGCGGTCACTGAGCTTGTCGAAGTGCCCCATCCCCGCGTCCGGAGCATCATTTTGAGTTAAAGCCAAGCCGAAGCGGCTGATTTTGTCGCTTGACAGGCAATGGGATATGCCAACCGGTCGTTTTGGGTTTCTCGGAGAAACTCACTGCTGGGAAATCTCGCTCGGTTTTCCTCTCGATCCCGCTATCTTAGCGATATCTAATTGCAGCCGCTCGAAGGCAAGATCGTTTCGATCGAGAGCCAATTCACAGTCTTTCAACTCACTCAAATCGGGCATTTCTTGCCAGCAATGACAGCAAAACCAGTAAACTTTTCGGTCTCGAATATGGCGAAGCATTCGATGGGAGCAGCAAGGGCAATTCGTCATTTTTTTTATCCGTATTCTTTAGATAAGTGACTCAAATCTTTAAGTAATAAGTGATGGCGCACGATGGCATTCGGAAGATCTTCGATCGAGGAAAAAGCCTCAATGTATAGCAGGTATAGCAGTCGCCACGACAATTAGGGCAGTCCGATCTCACACGAGCAAGACCTCAACTCACCAACATCAGTGCCCTAAAACTGCTAACCATAGCGATACGAGGGTGCGTTGCCAAAAAACAAAACTTAGCCTGCATTATTCATGAGGCCCTTCTCCAAACAGCCGAAAGCCTTCAGTATCAGTCGATCGGTGAGTTTTGTCTTCATCACAGTTTGTAATCGATCGACAATTGCCGAATTCAAGGACTGTTAAGGGTTTCAGGCATTTACGCTCGGCGTTGTGAATAATCCAGGTTAACCTTTCACCAATGGACAATGGGTTACTCAAAACGCCCTTCCCTCTCACCGTGTCTCCCGCTCCCCGTCTCCCCTGAAGGATAACTACCGGGAAGATTCGAGTTGGGGGATCGCTGGGGGTCTTGTCGGCTTGTTAGGCGTGACATTGAGTTGACCGCCGCAGTTGCGTAATTCGTATAGCTTCGCCCCAATTTGATACTCGTACTGACTCAATAAACGAGCATACATATAACCCGCTCGACCATCCAAAAAGCCAAGTTGGATGAAGTAGAACAAAATAAACCGCAATAACGGCTTAAAGGGCAACCGAACCCACATGGTTTTCAAGAAGCGCTTGCGTTGTACCGCATCTCCAAACAAGTTCGCCCCAATGGTACCGTTCTCCCCTCGACCCGTCAGCAGATTGTAATAAACCCGCGCTTCCCAATTCGAGTAGCGGTTGTGCCGCGCTAACCAATGATAGATATCTCGGAAGTCTTCGTGGAGCATATCATTTTTCAGATAGCCCGCTGCTGTCGGTAAAATGACGTGCTCGTGAACTTCATTGTCACCAGTATTGGGTACGGCTTCGGTGCTGAGGTTTTCGTATCGACCTTTGGCATGTTTGAACAAGCGCAGGTTCCAGTCCGGATACTTGCCGCCGTGGCGAATCCAAGTGCCGAGGAAAAAGACCCGGCGGTTGAGGTAATACCCGTCAAACTCGGAGTTGGCGATCGCACTGGCTATTTCATCCCAGAGTTCGGGGGTAATGCGTTCGTCGCAATCAACAATTAAAACCCATTCATTCCGAAATGGTAAATTTTCCAGCGACCAGTTTTTCTTTTTGGGCCAAGACCCGTTAAAGTGAAACTGCACGACCTTTGCCCCGTAACTTTGGGCAATTTCGCAAGTGCGATCTTCACTTTGAGAATCGACCACGAATACTTCATCTGCTCTCGCCACGCTGGTTAAACAGGCGGTCAGATTCGCTTCCTCGTTTTTAGCAGGAATGAGAACGGAAACAGAAACTTTATCAGAGGTGGAAGTCATAACACTAGGCAGAATTAGAGTTCGCAATTTACGCTTTGGCGCGTTCGTCGTTTCAAAGGATCGAAATCAAGATGCACGAGCGTCTGGGCAACTCAAATCCGTGAAACGCCAACGAAGTTAAGACGGTTTCGTCGATCGGGATGTTGATAGCATCCCCCCGATGGCAGCGCCCAGATAGCCAATTTGACCGTAGGCGTATACTAAATTATCAAACCGCAATGCGGGATCGGTGATGTATTTGAAACCGTTGTACAGTCCTCGAATCATGCGTTCTCCTCCCCGTGGCAACTGTTGCCAACCGGCTTGGCCGGTCAGTTGTTCTCGATAGCACTCGCTAATACCTTGCCACCAACCCCGTTGCAGAAACCAAGATCGGTGCAGGCGTTCGGGCGAGACATTGTGAGCGACTTGCGCGTCGGGAAGGTAGGCGACTTGCCAACCGAGTTCTAAGGCTTTTTCGGTGACAAACAGTTCTTCGTTGGAGAGCAATCGCTTACCGACGCGACCGAGGTTAGTGTCGAAGCCACCAATTTCTTCGAGGAAAGTACGCCGGATGGAGTAGTTCAAACCTCTGGGAGTCAAACCGGGGGCTTGGATATCCACGAGTTTGTCCCCCAAGTCGTAGGCACCTAAATTTCCGGCCAATCCTCGAGACAGCCATTCGGGAGGTCGAATGCCCTCGGGCCACAGCAGGGTGACTTTGCCACCGGCGACCGCAAGTCGTTCGCAATTTTGGTAGGCTCGATCGATCGTGCTCAGCCAAGTAGGACTGGCAACGGCATCATCATCTAGGTAGGCAATGATGGGGGAAATCGTTTCGGTCGCGCCGGTATTGCGAGCAATAGAAAGGCCCACATTCGGTTCCCAAACGTACCGCAGTCGAGGATGGGGAGAGCGTTCTTCTACAACCCTTCGAGTGCGATCGGTCGATGCGTTATCGACGACGACAACTTCAAAATCGTCGAAGTCTTGGGCGAGTAAGCTATCGATAGCTGCGCCTAAATATGCATCCCGATTGTGCGTACAAATAATTGCCGATATCTTGGGATCTGACATAGCTCGATCGAAAAATTGGGAAGTGGAGATTAGAAGTCTGCTCCTACTCCTTTCTTAACACGATTAGAACGAATCCCCAATAATTTATCGAGACTCACAGCAATGAAATATTCGACGTACTGGCTGTCGGTTTGGACGTAAATACGATTGACGATGTCGGAACGAGGGAGCGATATGGGGCGATCGGGAGTGAGGTTCGGGCGATCTTCGATCGCGATTTGGATTAAAGTGAAGAAAGTACCGTCAAGCTGTCCGTTATCCTGCTACCCCGACAGTTTTCCCCCAAATTATCTATGTCACTTGCCGAAACCCCCATACCATCTCTTCGGGAGAAACAACATCCTTTAATTCGCCAGTTAGCGAACTGTATTGAGGAAATTTGGCTTCGCTATCTCGATTTATCCCCTTACGAGCTTCCAGATGATTTAGGGTACGTTGAGGGACGATTGGAAGGCGAAAAGTTGACGATCGAAAATCAAGTCTATCAGTCTTCCCAGTTTCGGAAAATGCACCTGGAACTCGCAAAAATCGGGAACTCTCTCGATATCTTACATTGCGTGATGTTCCCCAGATCGAACTATCCTTTACCGATGTTCGGCACGGACTTGGTGGGCGGACGGGGGCAAATCAGTGCGGCGGTGGTGGATTTGTCTCCGGTGGCAGACGGACGAACTCTGTCTCGGGAGTACCAAAACGTCCTGGGTGCGCTCCCAGAACCCGACTTCACCCAACCTCGAACCTTACCCCCCTGGGGAGATATTTTTTCTGACTTTTGCGTGTTCGTGCGACCGGAGGTCGGCGCTGAAGAAGATCGGTTTCTGGCACGGGTGAAGCAATATCTCGAAATTCACTGCCAACAAGCGCTCTCGACAAAGCCTGTTAGTGACGAACGACAAGCCCAAATTATTGCCGGCCAGCAGTATTACTGTCGCAAGCAGCAAAAAAATGATAAAACGCGTCGGGTTTTGGAAAAAGCTTTTGGAAAACAGTGGGCCGAACGATATATGACGACGGTTTTATTCGATATGCCCGAAATGTAACAGTTCGCCGGAGCGCTCGATTCGAGCGCGAACTGAGCGATTTCTTGAGTTTCTCGTGAAGTGTAATCCAAATTTCAGCAACTCCCGGTTCGATCCGATAGGATGGATCTTGATGTCGCGCCCTGGAGTTACCGATGGCTCGCTACACAGGTTTGTTTACGATAGCTACGTCCCTGCCAAAACTGCGAAATCAACTCGCCGAAGTGTTGGAATCGTGTAATCTCGATATAATTTACGAAACTGAGGACTACATGATGGCTCGTGAAGTCCCCGGTCGAGTCACATTTGCCAAGCTTGTTTCGGTGGAAGTTTTGATCGATCGACCCATTGAATCCATCGAAGAAGTGCGAATGAGGTTCGTGGTCAAGAATGAAGAGTTACCCCTGCAAAAGGATAATCACTGTGCGGTGATGTTTGAAACGGTCAAACAAGCGATCTCCAATAGCGATCGCTGGCAGTTGCTTGAAAATATTGCGGGCTAGCCCTTCCGTACGTCAGGCACTTGACCCCACACTTTGAGACCTGGGAATAGGATAGAAGTTTTGGGAACCCGATCGAGACGGAGCCTGAGTCTATGGAAAAAAGGGGATAATCCAGACAACGCTCGATCTCCCCCACCTTCAATTGGATCTTGTTAGAAGCGCTCGCCGACGTTAAGCGAGAAGGCCGTACGACCTTCATCATTCAGGGCAAAATCAACCCACACGTAGTTCAGAAAATCGACTTTTGCACCCAGACCAATGCCAAAACCCGCTCCATTCCCTGGTTTGTCTCGCTCTTCCCCTGGCTGACCGGTCACGTTCCCCTGGGAACCCAATGCCGAACCATAGTCGACAAAAAGTGCCCCTCGTAGATTTTGGATCGTATCGCCTCGGAAATTGGCAATCGGGAAACGATATTCGAGGGTCGCACTGACAAAACTACGTCCCGAACCGAGTCCGCCATCTCCATAGCCGCGCACGGAAGACGAGCCGCCCAAGCTAAACGCTTCATAGGGGGGCAAGTCTCCAATAAAGGTTCCGGCTGCCAAACCCATAACGAACACGCTCGGTCCTTCAGCAAAACCGAATAGATGGGTGGGAAAATATTGAACGAGTCCCCCACTCAAACGGTTTGCCGTCACATCGGCATCTCCAATGGGAATAAACTGTTCCGTTCCCAGTTGAAATTTGGTGCCTTCAACGGCCACATCCGCGAGTCGATCGCGCGTCACATCGACGTACTGAGCCGCTAATCCAACGCTGAGCAGATCGTCGGTGCCATCATCGGCAAAGCTGAGTCGATTGCCGCGCTCGTCTCGGGGGATATCCTCGTCGTTAAACGCACCTCGGCTAATTTGAACGTTTTGGTAGCGAACGCGGGGAATGAATACGAAGTTCTTCGACGACGGTACGAACAAGCTGACTTCGCCGCCGGTGCGATTCACCCAGGGAACGTGCCGGAAACCCATCGGCAGAAAGACTGTCGTACCGCCAGCTAAAAAGTTATCGTTGGGAGAGCGAGCGGTAAAGGCACTGATGCGATAGCCGATACTGCTGTCATTTTCTGTGACGATGGCGGCTTGAGTGTAGCTTAAGTCCAGTCCGGCAGTTTGCTGTCCCCCTTCGATTTCGAGTTCTAAAATATTGCCGCCAGACCCGGTTGCACCGAGGGTGGCGACTCCGTAAGCGCCTTTAGCGCGATTGGAGTTGGGAAAGATGCTGAAGAAAAAACCGGTTTCCCGCTCTTCGAGGTCGGTGGGGGTGAATAGAACCGGATCTTCAATTCTAAAAGGTCCCCTGACGGCATCGGTCAACTGACCGACCTGTACGGTCGTAAAATCGGTAAGTTCTGTTTGAGGGAGCTGAGTTCGATCGACCGGTTCGGTCTTAAATTGAATTTCCCGAGCGCTGAGGAGAGGCTCTTGGGGTCGATAGTCGATGGCGAATTGTTGAGTCGATAGTCCTTGACGCTGAAGCTGCTGCAACTGAGGATCGATGGCACCAGGTTCGCGAACCTCCATCTCGTCGGAATTGGGCGATGCTGAGGGGACGGTGGGGAGAGCGGTTTCCGAGGACTCCGCTGACGTTTGGGATGCTCTGTTTTGAGATGATTCGGCAGTTTCTAGGGTCGTTTGGGTCACTCGGAAGGATTCGTTCGATCCTGTTGCGGATTTCGAGACTTGCCCGATGCTAGAGATCGCCGTTGGGGATTTCGAGATTTTTCCCAGGGATGCGGTGGTTGTTCGTGCGGATTTAGGTAAGGTCTCCGCCCAGCTCGGAGTTACCGCGATGCCGATGGATGAGGCTCCCACAGCCAGTGCTAGAGAAATTTTGGAATGCTTTGCGTACTTTAGTTTCATGCGATCGCCCTTCTACGCTCGTTTTTTATCGTCGTTTAGTTCCCCAATGATTTTGGGGGATTGATGTGATTTAAACGGTCGATCGCACGCTTGCTACTCATCGGAAGACGCAACGAAATAGAACGTCGGGGAGTGTCTGACGATATTCACCACACACTCGTCATCCTCGATCTGCGGGTAGAGAAGCCCAGTGCCGATCGCGCTTTACCCCCTAACAATACCAGCGATCGTTACGTTAATTTTTGAGTATCGAGCGGTCGTTCGACCGGAGCAGTGCTTACCGCCCAATTCGCTCGAGGTTGCCGGTGGGAATCGAGGCGATGAGTTTGCGGGTATATTCTTGCTGGGGACTGTGATAGATCATTTCTGCCGGGCCGATTTCTTCGACTTTGCCTCGGTTCATCACCATAATCCGGTCGCTCATAAATTTGACCACACTCAGATCGTGAGAAATGAAAATATAGGTTAAACCAAATTCTGCTTGCAATTCTTTGAGCAGGTTGAGGACTTGTGCTTGCACCGATACATCCAGAGCTGACACCGACTCATCGCAAATGATAAATCGAGGGTTGAGAGCGAGGGATCGGGCGATGCAAATTCGCTGTCGCTGACCGCCAGAAAACTCGTGAGGATAGCGCTCGATCCAGTTGGGATTCAAACCGACCCGGTCTAAAAGATACCGCACTCGCTCTCTATTTTGCTTGCGGCTTTGGTTGCGACCGTGGATTTTTAACGGTTCGGTCACCGCCTCGCCGATGGGAATGCGGGGGTTGAGAGAACTGAAGGGGTCTTGAAAAATAATCTGGATATCTCGCCGCAGTTGGCGCAACGGTTTCCCTTGAATTTCAAGGATATCCGCACCGTCAAACATCGCTCGACCTCCCATGGGTTCGATCAGGCGCATCAGCGTTCGAGAGAGGGTTGTTTTCCCACAGCCGGATTCCCCCACCAATCCCAGGGTTTCTCCGGGATACACTTCAAAAGATACGCCATTGACAGCCATGGCGTAACGTTGGGTTCGTCCGAACGCACCTCGGATGGGAAAGCCCACTTGCAGATTCTCGACCACCAGTAAGGGTTGTTGTTGGCGCAATCGGGCAAATCGAGTGGCGATTTCGATTTCGCTCATTTCTTCGACTTCCATGGAGGAAAGCGACTGGGGCGATCGAGGATTGACTGTTTCCGTGCGTCTTTGATTGCCGTTTCCCTCGGCAAGATCGTCGCCCTGGGCAACTTCCATAAAATCGGCGATCGTCGGCAAATATCGCAATCGCTTGTCCGGGGTAGGACGGCAGGCAAGCAGCCCTCGGGTATAGGGATGTTGGGGAGCGAGGAAGATATCCCGTACCGTTCCGGTTTCGACGATTTCACCTCGGTACATCACCGCTACCGTATCGGCAATTTCTGCAATCACCCCTAAATCGTGGGTAATAAAAATCATCGACATTCCGCGACGATCGCGCAACTGGCGCATCAAATTCAAAATGGTTGACTGGACGGTGACATCTAATGCGGTCGTGGGTTCGTCAGCAATGAGGAGGGTCGGATCGCACGAAATCGCCATGGCAATCATCACCCGCTGGATTTGTCCTCCAGAGAGTTGGTGGGGGTAGCGATCGAGTATTTCTTGTTTGATGCGATCGATTTGCCGGGTGATGTCCTTCCCCTGGATAGATGCCGCATCCGATCCGGGCGATCGTAATTGAACGATTGCTTGTTCTCGGAGTTTGTCGTCGTCTGGGAGGAGTTGAACTTCTTGCAAGCTAGAGACGGCCTGTTTTCGCGCCTCAGCAGCAGAAATATCTCGGTGCAGCCGGATCGCTTCGGTTAACTGAAACCCAATGGTATAAACCGGGTTGAGGGAACTCATCGGTTCTTGAAAAATCATGGCAATCCTTCCCCCTCGATAGTTTCGCATTTGGGAGGGAGGTAGTTGCAACAAGTCCACCGGTTCGATGGGGCGATCGTCCGTTGCCGCGTCTCGAAACCAAATTTCTCCGTTTGTTATTTTCCCCGGTGGCGTGGGAACCAGGTTCATGATTGCCAAGGAGGTGACGGACTTTCCCGAACCCGATTCACCCACGATTCCGAGGGTTTGCCCCCGTGTGACCTTAAAATCGATACCGTCAACGGCTCGAACGATATTATCGTTAGTCTGGAATTGGACTTGAAGGTTGCGAACGTCTAGAACGGTATCACTCATGAATCGGTTGCCAAAGATTAAATGGATTTTAACAGCTCCCTTCACGGGTCACTCAGCCAGGGTTTGATGAGTAGTGCGCTCGTCCCGCTTTTGGGACTAAAATCTTTAGACGATCGCACTGGGGGAGGTGTAAATCAAGAATATCCCGCTTGAGTGTTTCGATCCTCTCAATTTTTTACGATTTGCCGGGGACTTTCTTTCGATTTCTTGATGCCATCCCCTGACCCATCAAGTCAATATCGACAGACCGGTCGGTTGAATTGTATTGTCTCGAACCGCTCCCCAAAATTTTGCCCGATTTGGTTAGGGGACGTTAAAATAAGCGCCCCGCGCGCTGCGGCTGACTTGTCCCCACCAAGCGGGGTCGTCGATGGTCTGCCAGCTCTCGGAACTCTCTAGCTGCAAGGGGTTTGCTGCCCCGGAAAAACTGACGATCGCCCCATCGACAAAAATTGGAATGGCTTGTACTTGGCGCACTTCGAGGGTTTCTAGGTCAAATAAAACCCGCCCGATAAAATTGTCGGGACCGCCGCCGAGGTGAGGATGAATGAAATCTCCCAAGCTTTCAAATAGAACCCCCTGTTTACCACTGTTCGATCGCATCAGGCGCACGGGTTCCCATTTGTGCGGGCCGTGTCCGAAGACGATATCGCCGTCGAAGTCGCGAATAAACCGCGTGCCGACGTTGACTAACTCCTGCTGGGTTGCTTCATCCCAGCTATGGAGGGCGAGAATGCGGATATCGGCATCGGCACTCGAGAGCGATCGCAAGACGGTTTCGGTATCGGAAATACAGTTGATGTCGCTGCAAC
>NZ_JADEXN010000160.1 GCF_015207075.1 Zarconia navalis LEGE 11467 | reverse complement strand
AATCCCGCCTGTCCGAGCCAGCCCACGCGCGACCCTTCGGCAGAAAGGTTCCAAGCCCAATGACCGAACAAAGGATAAATGAGACCCGAAGTCAGGCAAGCAACGAGTAAGTAAGACTGAAACTTCATCCGCTCGGCAACGGCTCCGGAGACAATGGTGGTTGCCGTGCCGCAAAACATCATCTGGAACAAAAAGAAGGCGGCAAGTTGGGGGTTGGATTCGATAGTGAGAAAAAAATTTGTCGTCCCAACGGTTCCAGCTTGGGTACTTCCAAACATGAGGGCAAAGCCAAATGCCCAAAAGAGAGAGGCGGAAATACCGAAGTCAGCAAAGTTTTTCACAGCCACGTTGATGCTGTTCTTGGAGCGGGTCAACCCAGACTCCAAGCACATAAATCCTGGCTGCATCAGGAAAACTAGACCCGCGCAAACCAAGAGCCAAAGAATATCAACCACCGACGACCTGCTCCTTTTGTTCTCAGATTTCCGACCCACTCAAGGGCGCAAGGGGAAGGTAAAAATTTTGAACGCACAATATCGTTATTTAACACGTCAGCTGGGGTTAACTTCTGGTAAATTTTTTACAAAATGTCGCCAATTCGACTGCGGTTGCTTGGGATTGCGCTCTGGATATGGCAAAACGGTAACGGGTTTGAGAGGTGATTCTCGAGGCGGCCAAAGCAATTCTCGGATGCCTCGATAGAGAGAGTTGCTATTTTGGAGCGATCGACGCTTGTTTCCGGCGCACAGAGATGTCTGGCTCGGGTTCTCCGGCTCGACAACGCTTCGATCGTCCAACTTCTTTATCCTCGCGGACGAGCCGATCGAGGCGGGATTTTAACAGTTTGACTCCAGCCAGAAGAAAAGCGATTTCGATATGCGACCTAAATTGTTAAGATTATTAACAAATAGTAACGGGGAGAACGAAATGGCAAACATCAAATTCGTGAACGAAGATAAAGAAGCGATCGCTGCAGACGGTGCGAACTTGAGGACGAAAGCCCTAGAAAATCGTGTTGATATTTACAAAACTTGGGGTAAGATGACGAACTGCGGCGGATACGGTCAGTGCGGTACTTGCGTTGTCGATATTGTCGCGGGGATGGAGAACCTCTCACCCCGAACCTCGTTTGAGGAACGCAAACTCAAAAAAAAGCCTGAAACTTATCGCCTAGCCTGTCAAACCTTGGTCAACGGAGACATCAGTGTCAAGACCAAGCCCTAACCCTCGCCATTTCCATCGACGGGGCAACCATCGAGAGCTGACAAAATCCACTCTCCCAAATTCCTCGGATTCGAGGCAAGGGTGACTTTTTAGTCGAATCGGGAAGAGAAACGTTCCCGATCGTCTATTCCTAATGGTATTGTAAAGAGACTTCATTTTAAAGTTCTTTAGAGGCCCGATTCGATGGAAACTAACCAGTTAGGCTATCTTGCCAGCCTTCTGTTTGTCATAGTGCCCTCTGTGTTTCTAATTATTCTGTACATTCAAACACAAAGTAGTCAAAAGCAAGAATAAAATTGACGATTTGGCACGTTATTTCTTGACTGTTATGCCAAGAAATATGCAAAGCGAGGGAAGATCGAATTTGTTTTGGTCTTCCCTCGTTTTCGATCGAACTTGTCTTTCGTCTAATTTTCGGGTTGACGAGACAGTAGCACCGGACACTCTGCATAAACCCTGACATAATCTGAAAGGGATTGACCGAGCAGGCGATCGAGATCGGGAAGACCTTTGGCCACCGACGGACGGCGATCGGGCGATCCCAGAACTAATAAATCTACATTGAATTCCTCGGCAATTTTGCAGATTTCCGGACCGGCTTTTCCTTGGGGTGCGACAGCACGATAGTCAACGCCCATATTTTTAACCTTTTGGATGGCCTCGGCTAAAACTGGGTCATCCTCTGCTCGGCTCTCGGGATCGGTAGGATTGACGCGAGCGAGAATAATTTGCGCACCTTTGATATCTCGGGTGAGAAACAACGCCCATTGAAGAGCCTGTCGGGCGGATTCGGATTTATTCATCGCCACCATCACCCGCTTGAGCTTTCTAACAAAGATACCATCTTTGATCAGTAGCATCGGTCGTCCCGTGAGTTGGAAAACGTACTGACTCACGGAGTTTTCCAAGATCGATCGCAAACGCCCCAGCGCCCGCGAACCCATAATAATCAGGTCGGCGTTTTCTTCTTCTGCTACTTCGCAGACGATGGTTTTCGCATCGCCTTGTTTGAGGCGAGGATTGACTTTTGTGGGTTCGGCTTTGAGGGTTTTGACCGCTTGCGCGAGAATCTTGCCGCCTTCTTCGAGAGCCTCGACCATTCCGTCGGCCGTCACTTGAGGCGGAACGACGTGTAACACCGTAATGGAGGCTCGTCCAATGGCGGGAATGTCGAGTAATTGATTTATCATTTCCTCGCACAGTCCCCGTCCGGCAACGGCAACTACAATTTTTTCAATCATCTCTATTAAGTTTGTCTGAACAACAACGGGGTATTTTTAACTCACTTTTGTCACCATCGAGAAACCCTAAAGTGGCAATTTTTAGGCGATCGCGATTTCGATCGGGATAGTCCAATGCCCGACACCCCAGAACTAATAGAGAATTATGGGGGAGCTAGTTTTCAAAGGTAGGATTGAAATTAACGAACTCAACGGCGCGATCGGACTTACCTTTCTCAAAATCCAGCATAAGCCGAACGACTAACGGAAAATCATGAGAAATGTAGCGTTTTAGAACGTTTTGTAAAGTTACCCTTGACTGAAAACAGAACTTAGTATTTGCACTCTAAAAAGTCCGATGGCTGTAACGTGCAACTAGATTTTATGCGGGTCGATCGTGGTATCGTTCCTCTCTCGATAAGACTTACGCAATTTCACCTTTAAACCATCTATGCACTTAGGGGTGAATGGCCATCAGGCTTTATCCCATCGTAAATTTAGAGACTAAAGCCACGGAGTTTTACACTTACCTTAAGACTTAGAAAAACAGACAGATGAAAACACCAGGACAGAGCGATCGCAGATCGTCGATCGAACCCGAACCCAACTGGTTTGAATACCCAGTGCGAGCATACCCCCACCACACCGACTATGCAGGAATTGTCTGGCACGGCACTTATATCGCTTGGATGGAAGAAGCGCGGGTGGAATACTTGCGCGCGACTGGTGTCGAGTTTGCCGATTTAGTTGCCCTCGGCTGTGACTTGCCCGTCGTCGAACTGTCCGTTCGCTACCACCAATCCATGGAAATGGGGACGAGTGCGGTGGTAAAGGCATCCATGGAACCTCCATCGGGGGTGCGACTGAACTGGAACTATCAAATTCGATCGCCGGACGGGCAGATCGTCTATCTCACCGCTCGCGTGACGTTGGTTGCAGTCGATCGCCAAAAGGGTAAGATCATGCGGCGGCTGCCCGCCTCGCTCGCCCAAATTTTAGCGGCGAGATCGACTTAGTGGAGGAATTGCGGCATCACTTCAACGGCACTGAACAAACCGTGAATTCCTCGCCGATTCAGGGCAATCCCGGCTTTGAGATACCCGAAAGCCGGGCCGCAAACATTCGCCGCCATACTGGTTTCATCCCCGAGCGTGAAGGTGTGGGTGGAGATTTTACCTTCAAAGGTGCGTCCAGTTAACCGAACGTTCGTACTCAGTGGTTTCTTGGGGTTGCGGGTATCGACAATCCCACCCACCGACACCCGATCGCGAGAGACGATACCCGCGAGTTCGAGCATGATGTCGTCGGCATGTTCCATATCTTCGAGCTGCAAAATGCCGTTGGTTTTGTCGAGGAGGGCTTCAACTTGTGCGTCGCTCATTTGGCGGGCTTTTTCCACATCGTATCCCGGCATATGGGCAATATCTTCGCGGATGGTGGCGCGATAGGCCTCCCAATTGGCAATCCCCACGCCGAAGGTGATTTTGACGCTGTGGATTTCCTCGTAGCTTTGGGCGGCAATTGCCGCTGCCGCCGTTAGCAATCCAGGGGTGGCTCCGCAGCCGGTCATATAGGTAATGCCTGCGGCTTGTAGCTCGTCTTGCAATTCTAAGAGCTGTTCGACAGCACTGGTACGTTTGAGGGCATCCACGAGCACCCCTTGCCATCCCATCTCGATAAACTGTCGGGCCACCGAGGCCATGAAGGTATTGGGGAGATTGGGTAATGCTAGAAAATACCCCTCGACGGTGGTGGCATTTTCGATCGCCTCCTCGATACTTCGATCGCCCAGGAATCCATCCGGTTTTAAGTATCCCAAAGATCCCTGTTGGTTGTAGGTGGCAATGCACTCGTCGGGATTCAATCCAGTGGGGTTATAGGCATACCCTTGACGATCGGCCCCAGCCACCCATAGAGCTTCGCGTTTGGGAGCCAGAACGCACGCAGCGGCCTGTCCGAGTCCTCCAAATCCTAAGATTCCCACTCGAATTGGATGTTTGACCTCATTGTCGATCGATCGATCGCTACTCATGGTGCATAACTCGCTTTACTTAAAGAGCAACTTTTTATTATCCGTTGCTCGGATACGGTTTCGATCGCACCTCAACTCAAGATAACAATAAGCTTTTTTGCGCGCTCTATTTTTCCATATCGATCGCCCGTTGACTCTTGACGGCAACGAAAAGTTACGCGAAACTAACTATCAATTAGAGTATAATTACACATAAGGAATAAGTTTTGTTAAGTTATGCCTTGTTTTCTAAGAGATTCGTCAAGATTTATTTAGATCGCGACGCTGGCTAGATAAGCGCTCGGGGAACTAGGCGGCGATAAATCATAAATTCCGAGCTTGTCGATCTTCTTGCGGTACGTGCCAATTATGGAAACACTCGAATTTGTTATTTATCCAGATGGTCGGGTTTTTGAAAAGGTAACGGGCATTAGCGGTGCTTCTTGTGCGGAAGTCACCGCTGCCATCGAAGCCCAACTCGGGCTTGTTCTCTCGCAAAAAAACACCTCTGATTTTTTTGCCCTCGAGCAATCTCAAGCTGCAACTCTCGACGCTCGGGCGACTCATAGCGATTGGTAAGTTTTACGTTTTCTTCGGTTTCAATTGTCAAGTTACTGCTGTTTTTTATTTAAGTTGCCATGTCACACTTTAGTCATCTCAAAACAAAAATCAGAAATCTGACCTCATTACAAAAAGCTCTAACCCAACTCGATGTTGAGTGGAAAACCGGCCCGAAGGACGTGCGGGGGTATCGCGGTCAAACTCACACGGCTCAAGTCGTTGTCGAGCAAGATAACGGTTATGATATTGGCTTTAGCTGGAACGGTCAGGAGTACGAACTCGTGACCGATTTACAGTTTTGGCAGCAAAATGGCTCGGTGGAACGATTCTTACAAAAAGTAACCCAGCAATATGCTTACCAAACTGTGATGAGCGAAACGGCAAAGCAAGGCTTTCAAGTCGCCGAACAGCAAAAGAACGAAGATGGTTCGATCCGCTTGGTTCTACAACGCTGGGCTTAGGAAGAATATGCTCGATCGATGGGCTTTCCCAACGAGCATCGAGCATCAACATTGAAAAAGTTCTCGAGATTGCAGCGGGGAAGAACGTCTGGTTCTTTTTTCCCCGCTCGCTCTTTAGAGATTAGCGGCAATCGATCCCCAAAATTAGTATGAACTCGGATTTTTCTCCAGATCCAACGAGTGAAGAGCGCGACCGTTCTGGATTCGAGCCGGAATTGGGTGGAGTGCTGCGGCAAACACCCGATCGTTCTGGATTCGAGCCGGAGTTGGGCGGAGTGCTGCGGCAAAAAGGTGTTTACGTTGACGAGCTAACCTGCATCGGTTGCAAAAACTGCGCCCACGTTGCTCGCAATACATTCTATATTGAAGCAGAGCACGGTCGAGCGCGGGTTTTCGACCAAGATGGCAATCCCGAAGATACAATTCAGGAGGCGATCGACACCTGTCCGGTGAATTGCATTCACTGGGTCGATTATACGGAACTCAAAATCCTAGAAAAAGAACGCAAGGATCAAGTCATTCCCATTGCCGGCATTCCCATAGCTAAAGGAAAGTTGATGTCAGCACAGCGCGGGCGGCGAAAGCCGAAAAAATTCAAGAAGCGTTCTGGAGTCTGAGTCCGACATCGCTAATGGAGTCTCGAGGTTCTGGGCTGTTGGAATCATCTGAGTTACTTTCTTAAGAAATTTTCCTTTCTTTTCACACGGATGTGTCCTGTTGATTACAATAGAAGAAGCGGAGACAAATGTTTCCGTTCACTCCTCACACCACACTCCGCCTGGAAATTTTTTTCCAGGCGGTTCCTTTTGGAGCCGGGGCGCGATCGACTTCCCTCGAATTCTGGTAAAAACTGCTACGACTGCTGTGGTAAAATGTTGAGACTAAGATACGGTATACAGTAAGGATCTTTAGGCATGTCAGCAGCCGAACCAGTTACAGATGGCACTTTTGAAGAAGCAGTACTCCAAAGCGACATCCCAGTTCTCGTAGACTTTTGGGCGCCTTGGTGTGGTCCCTGTCGTATGGTCTCTCCGGTAGTCGATGAAATCGCGCAGCAGTACGACGGACAAGTGAAAGTCGTAAAGTTAAATACAGACGATAACCCTAATGTGGCAAGTCAGTACGGAATTCGTAGTATTCCAACCCTGATGATATTTAAAGGCGGAGACAGAGTCGATATGGTCGTTGGAGCCGTTCCCAAGACGACCTTAGCCAATACCCTAGAAAAGTATCTATAAACGATCGAAGGACTCATAGAACGTTTGATGATAAAACGTTTGATGTCTGTTTCAACAGCTGGTTGTTAGCTCGTCGAAGAGTTAAACCAGCTTTATTTGTTTTGTCTTAAATTTATGTTGTCCCAGCTTTAATGGAGCGTTACCGCGATTTAGACCCGGAGCGTTCTCGAAAAGTATCAGTCGAGCGAGATTTCAACCCAACGAGAACCTTGCAAGTCATCAGTTTGTATGGTCAAAAATAATGCGGCTTTTGAAGACCCAAAAACTCTGCAAGCGAAAATCCTCGAGTTACTCGACGGCTTACCCACAGTCGAACACGGACAATGGATCGCTCGCTCTCTGGCCACTCTCCTCCGCATAGCCCACAGCGACGTCGAGCGTTTGGACTGGAAAATTCTCACCTATGCCCTACAGGATATGGAGCAAGGATTTGAGATTTTTTATCCCTATCGACACGTTCGCAAAATTACGATATTTGGTTCGGCTAGAACGCCGCGAGATCGACCCGAGTACGACCTGGCCGTTCGGTTTGCTCGCCGGATGACCGAGTATGGATTCATGATTATTACCGGTGCGGGCGGTGGCATCATGCAAGCGGGAAACGAGGGCGCAACCACCGAGCGTTCTTTCGGTCTCAACATTCAGCTCCCCTTCGAGCAGACATCGAACCCCTTCATCGAGGGCGATCCCAAATCCATTAACTTTAAGTATTTTTTTACCCGCAAACTCTTCTTTCTTAAGGAAAGCGACGCACTGGCTTTATTCCCCGGTGGCTTTGGGACTCAGGATGAAACCTTCGAGAGTCTGACTTTAAGCCAGACGGGGAAATACGGTCCCGCTCCGATCGTACTCATCGATCGACCTGGAGGTCACTATTGGAAAGACTGGGATGAATATATCCATCGCCAACTTCTCGCTCGCGGTCTTATTAGCGATTATGACTCCAGCCTATATACGATTACAGATAATTTGGACGTTGCCTGCGAGGCGATCCGTAGCTTTTACCGCGTCTATCATTCTAGCCGCTACGTTGGAGAACAACTGGCAATTCGCCTCAAATGCGAACTCTCTGACGAGGATGTGGAATATCTAAATGCTAATTTCAGCGATCTTTTAATAAAAGGACGCATTGAAAAAAGCCCAGCATTTCCCCAAGAATTAAACGACGAAACGATGGATTTGCCGAGATTGGCACTCTATTTCAATCAACGGGATTTAGGACGACTCTACCAACTGATTGCCACCATCAATCAACTGGGTTGCCAAAGTCCTGAATCCGAACATCCCGAACAAAAGTAATGTCGTTATCCACCACAAAAACGCTCGCCAGCAATGGGACTCGCAGAGAGGGCAGAAGAAAGAGTTAAGCACCTGTCCCGACTTCGGACTTGTCGGTCGGGGTCTTTTCCCCCGGCCGATCGTTCTCGAGATCGACAACTAGCACTTTCTTTTTTTTAGGTAGAAGCAGAGTTGTAGAAAGATAGTCTCTGTAATATTTACAAAAAGACCGATCCAGTGTGGATTAAGAATATTTTCGATCGCTCCAAGAGCTTAATATAGACGAGCTTCAATGACGATCGGTAGAAAAACTGCGGTTGAAATCAATAAAGGACAGACTCGTATTGTCTGTCCTCTAGAGGGCATATCCCTCGGTGTCATTAAATCTACGATTACTTAGCAGCGCAAGGATCGGCCTCCTTGGCAGCACATGGATCGGCCTCCTTGGCAGCACAAGGATCTGCTGGGGCTGCTGCCGGAGCTTCTGTCGGAGCTTCGTCCTGAGCGGCACAAGGATTCGAGCAGCCTACAGCTAGACCCACACTCAGAAGTGTCATTGTGGCGATAGTTGTGAGGTATTTGACTTTCATCTACTTAATCTCCAATGTAATGATTGAATCTGTATGTTTATGCCATTATAGATAGGCGAAGCAGAAAACGCACCTCAGATCGAAAAGATTTAGAAATTCCTGGGCATGGGTAGAAAAGAAACCTGGGGAAATTAGTACGATCTCCTGTTAAAACCCGATAACTCGGGTCTGATTTGTTGTACGGATTTTAAGGTAGCATACCGATTTGAAATTTAGATGAGAAACTCCTGAAAATTCGTGCGTTCGATCGATACTACGGAAAGCGAGGTTTTGGGTTCCAATTCGATTTTAAAACTCGCGGCGGAGTCCCAATATTAGACTTGTGGCTTTTTCTGGGCAAAAACTTATTATTCTTTCAGATCGTTCCTCGATTTAAAGCATACCCTAAGAAAAAGATTGAATGGCAATCCCAGCGGTATAACCGTCCAAAAGCCCAGAGCCAATCCAAATAAAGGATGATTTTCTTCAACCTCCTCTCAAATTTCACCCCCTTTTTCACCCCCTTACAACGCGAGGAAAAACAATGATTCCAAGCTTTTTGAGAACCCGCACCGCCTATCCCCAAAGAACGGTCGCATTTTGGGCGACTCTTTTGGTCTTAAGTTCCGCCGGCTGTACCCAAAATGCACCGACATCCTCCGGTGGGAACGAGACTTCAGCATCAGCCCCGACAACGATCTCTCTGACTCAAACGGGTTGTCAGTTTTTAGAAACAGAAGATAAAGATTACGAGTATCAACCCACCGATGCCGAAGCGTGCAAGCAAATTAATACCGACACGCTATCCCAACGAGAGTCTGAGTTCAAACCTTTAACCCTCCAAGCCGGAGACTATATCTTTAAGGTAACCAACCAAGACGTACCTTACGAGTTAGGATTCTATTTGCGCGGAGCCGGAGCCAAAAGCCTTACGCTGCCAAAAGTCAGTGGTGGCGGTTTGACCGAAGGAACAACCCAAGAGTATCGAATTACTC
>NZ_JADEXN010000159.1 GCF_015207075.1 Zarconia navalis LEGE 11467 | reverse complement strand
CAATTATCGATAGCATTCAAACTATTTATTTTGCCTCCCTCACGTCTGCCCCCGGTTCGGTTGCCCAGGTGCGCGAATGTACTTCAGCCTTGATGCAGGTGGCCAAACGGGAAAATATTACCCTGTTGATTGTCGGACACGTCACCAAAGACGGATCGATTGCCGGACCTCGGGTTCTCGAACACCTTGTCGATACGGTGCTGTTTTTTGAAGGCGATCGCTTTGCCAGTCACCGGTTGTTGCGATCGATGAAAAATCGCTTCGGGGCCACCCACGAAATTGGGGTCTTTGAAATGGTCGCCCACGGATTGCGAGAAGTGGCCAACCCCTCGGAGTTATTTTTAGGCAGTCGGGATGAGGTGGTATCGGGAACCTCCACCATTGTCGCCTGCGAGGGGACGCGCCCGATCGTAGTAGAGTTACAAGCCTTGGTGAGTCCGGCGAGTTTCGGATCCCCTCGGCGTTCGGCGACGGGTCTCGATAGCAACCGCCTGCAACAAATTCTGGCAGTTTTGGAAAAGCGAGTGGGAGTTCCCCTTTCTAAACTCGACACCTACCTTGCCTCCGTGGGAGGGATTAAAGTCGAAGAACCCGCAGCGGATTTGGGGATCGCGATCGCTGTAGTGGCTGGATTTCGCGATCGGGTCGTCGATCCCCACACCGTCCTGATTGGGGAAGTGGGACTGGGGGGACAGGTGCGCCAAGTCTCGCAATTGGAACTGCGCCTGCGCGAAGCCGCAAAACTGGGATTCCGACGGGCTATCATTCCCAAGGGGCAAATGCCGCCGGACTTGGGCCTGGACATTATTCCCGTGCCAAAAGTGTTGGATGCCATTATCGAAGCGATTCCCGCTCAACCCAACAATGGCGGTAGCATCTCTTCCCCAGACCTTGAAGATCGCCCCCAAGTGGACATCCTACCTCAAAGCCGACAAGACGAACTCGAAGACGAATTGGAACCGGAAACGGATATTTTTTAAAGGCGGCAGATCGAGCTTCTGCAACTGGTGACTCTTCCAATCGATAAACGATCGCCTAGGGTAAAGAACCATCGGGCGATCGCTGCTGCAACAATTCCCCTTCTTGAGGCAAGACAAATTGAACGTTGCCGTTGCCATCCTCTTGCTTGAGTGCCCCCAATTCCAACAATTCACTTTCCGCGCGCTGCCGCACCCTCTCGTCGATGGCTTGCGCCCAAACGTACCGCCAACCCCAAAATCGAGGCAGGAGACTATCGGGATTTTGGCGCAGATATTCTGCATCCTCGCGAAAACTTCTCGCTCCATCGAGTTCGGAAATTGCGTCGAGCCAATCGGCCATTCGTTCGTAGGTGGCGATCGTTCCGGGAATGTCCCCTTCGAGCAATAGTTGGTCGAGGGAACGATAGCGCAGGATGAGAAATCCCCGAGGGTTAATTTCCGGCGTTAGAGAAGCGATTCCCCGTTCCATATACTCCCCAGCGAGTTCCGGGTTGCCCTGCTCGATGGAAATTGCCGCTGATAGAAACGGGTAGATTTCCATAAAGCGAGGATCTCGTTTGACGATCGCCTCGAAATAATCGTCGTTCAACCCATAAGCCGTTCGCGCTCCAGCTTCCGCATCGCCAAAGTATCCCAGGAAGCGCAAAAATGCCCAGTCGGCGATCAGATTATCGAATCCCAAGGACGGCATCTGAGCTAGCAGTTGCAAATGTACTTCTTCAAGTTGGGCAAATTGTTGGAAATTGGTTTCTCGATCGATAACTTTTGGCACCTGCTTCAACTGCATCGCGATCGTCCCCAGGGCGGCTAACAGACCGATCGCTCCAGGAATTAACCAAGTTGGGACTCGGCTGGGGCGATCTCCGGCCAAATTTGCACTCGCTGCATCGGACATTTTCTGTGAATCACATTGAGTTAAGGCTTTATTTTAGACGATCGAGCCAGGATTTGACTGGGCGAATTGAGATGGAATTGGTACAGTAGTAGAGAGAAAATATTCTCGCCCAACTCCTCCACACGCCAGACCCTAATTTTAGGCTTTGGTTGCTTTTTGACCTGCATTCAATTGCATCAATTCCACGGAACTAACGTTCGATCGATAAAATCTTCTCCCCGACCCCAAGCGCGAGCGCTGTATCTGTTGGTACGCACTCGGGTATCAAAAAGCGGTCATTTCCTTTATGGGGAATTTCAGACTTATCGAGTTGTTTGACTTGACGATGGGTCATCAAGGAGCGAGAGCCAATTTTTGGCGGTCTAAAACTGACTCGAATCTTAAAATTCCATCGCTCGCGCCAATAAGCGCTACTGCTGAATGAATTGCTCTCCCATCCGTTCCCGCTTGCAACGCGTTGCACTCGTTGGTGGGGCGATCGCCACCACCAGCTTCTCTTTACTGTTTCCAGTCGGCTCTCGCGCTGTCAATGCGGCATTGCAGAACAGTCCAAAAACCGTTCTCGATGAAGTCTGGCAAATTGTCAATCGAGATTATGTCGATGACTCTTTCAATCAAGTGAACTGGTCGGAAGTTCGCAAAGAACTGTTGAGCCGAGACTATACTTCTCGCCAACAAGCTTATGCTGCCATACGTCGTGCTTTATCCCAACTCAACGATCCTTACACCCGCTTCCTCGACCCGGAGCAATTTGAGGCGCTGACCGATCAAACAGCCGGGGAACTTTCGGGAATCGGTCTGCAACTGAGTTTGGACGAGAGAACCCAAGAGATCGAAGCCCTCGAAACCATCCCGAATTCGCCCGCACTTCGTGCCGGATTGCAAAGCGGCGATCGCATCCTCGAAATCGACGGTCAGAGAACCCGAGGCATGGATGTCGAACGAGCCGCGGGTTTAATTCGCGGTGAAGTGGGCACTTCAGTCACCCTAAAAGTCCAGCGTGGGGTGGAAACACCCTTCGAGCTAACCCTGGTGCGCAGCCGTATCGAACTGCCGACCGTCAGTTATACGATCCGGCAAGAAGAGCAAGCCCGCATCGGTTACATCCAACTCGATGAATTTAACGCCCACGCAGCGGAACAGATGTATCGGGCGCTTCAGGATTTGAATGGCGAGAACGTGGATGCTTTCGTTCTCGATTTGCGGGGTAACCCCGGCGGATTGCTCAATATCAGCGTCGAAATTGCTCGAATGTGGATCGATCGAGGGACGATCGTCAGTACCGTCGATCGCCGAGGTCAGAACGAAACCATCGAAGCCACGGGAATGGCTATGACCGATCGCCCCTTAGCCGTTTTAGTCGATAAAAATTCAGCCAGTGCTAGCGAAATTTTAGCCGGAGCGCTCCAAGACAACGGGCGAGGAACGATAATTGGGACTCAAACCTTTGGTAAAGCCCTAGTACAAGCGGTTAATTCTCTCTCTGACGGTTCGGGACTCGCTGTGACCATCGCCCACTATTACACTCCCAAAGGTACGGATATTAATAAAACGGGCATCTCGCCGGATATTACCGTTCAACTGACTGTGGAGCAGGAGTTCCAACTCACCCTCGAACCTCAAATCAGAGGAACCCAGTTCGATCCGTTTTACGCGCGAGCCATCGATGTATTACAAACAAGTACTCCGGTTGCGGCAAATTAGTTCGAGTTGCACTCAGTCAACATAATTTACACTCAACTTAATTTATACTGTCGATGTCTGTTTTGTTTCGGTAGCGATGGCGATCGCTACCGAAATATCGCTCTGGTTTTTCCCAGAGAGTTGCTGTCTCAACAGCCTTCTTATTAAACCGGCTCGTATTTCTTTTAAGAAATAACGTTCGACGCTCGCAGATCGGGCTTAGCCATCATCACTTTTTTGACAAATTCAGGATATCGATCGAGAACCCAATCTGGAAATACTAAATCGGGATTTTCGACAAGCTGACGCTGGAGAACGTCAATAATATTATCCACTTCGTTGACTCGATCGAAAACTAAAGTATTAAATTCATTTTTTTGATTGACGTTAAAATCGAGCGATAAAAAATGCCTAACATCAATTTCTTCGCCAAGTCCGAGAATTAAAAATTTAATTTGCCGATGGTCGTAAATTTCCAAACAAGCTTCGGAAATAAATTGAATAAAGTTTGACTCATCATCAAATAAACCATCAGTATAAATAATAAAAAATGCTCCTCTATTTTTCGGCTTTCCTCCCTCGATCCAAGTTTTGAAACATTGCCGGAGTGTCGGAGTTATAAATGTATTTCCTTTCGGTGGATGGTTGTGAAATAGTTCTTGTACCTGAGAGGCGTCTTTAATTTCATAGGGACCCGCACCGACTTTATCTCGACAAAAAAAGTAGACGCTGAGGCGATCGCAAATTTTTTGAAGCGAACCCTCGACCGAGCGTCGTTCGGTAGAAAGAATCGTCCAAACGTGAGATTCTACCTCTTCTTGCAGGAACTTATAGCGAGCCAGTCCTCGAGTATCACCATCTTTTCTCACCATCGAGCCGCTGCGATCGATTAGAACAAACACGTCTCGGTTGTAGATCGTACCCAACAGACTCGCTTTTGCCTCAGGAGAAATAGCCTCTTTGAATTGGAGATCGGGCGTTTTTTCTCGAACGAATTCTGGCTGGTACTTGCGAAATAAAGCAATAAGATCGGGACGCTTGGAGCGACGTTCGTCAGGAAACTCGTTAGCAATCTCGAATTGATTGCAAATATTTTCGATGTGTTTTCTAACCGTAGCTTCGGTAATATTAAGCGCGCCAGAGATAGCTGCATCGCTTTTGCCAGCCAACACCTCGAGCAACACTTCCCGTCGCCGATGGGTCAGTTCTTGAAGCGTTCGATTGAAGCGATTTCGATCCATGCCTCCAGATCGTGTGGGGGAATATTCACAAGCATAACCTTGGAGGTCAAACAATGGGGCAGAAATTGAGAAATTGTCGGGCGAGGTGAGAAGAAAAACGCTCGCGACTGGAAAACGATCGTTTTCCAGTCGCGAGCCAACTGATAGTGCTTTGCGATAAGCTGACAAACTCTACAGGTCAAACGGTTTCAATCATTTATGTCAGTCCTGTGAGAGTCACTTGCGCATGCGAGTCACCATTAGAGATACTCCAATTTTTCTCGGACGATCCGAATTCCTTCCACGGCGGAAGCATATCCCAGCCGTCGCTTGTTCGTCAAAACAATAAAGGAATAGAGACTGTAGATTTCCTGACTTTCGATGGAACACTGATGTCCGATTTGTTTCAAGCGTTTGCGATTGGACTCTCGAAACCACCAGATTTTAGAAGGCCCAGAAATACTCAATAGAAAATCCGCTAAAGCATTCCAGAAGTCCCTGGCTCGAAGCAGTTCGTCGAGATGAGTTGCTGCTTTATGATAAGACGTGCGGTCTTGACATCGACTCATGACAAAATTCAAAATTTCGTAGATGGTCGGGTCGAAGTCTCGATCGATCTTTAGCGCTTCACTCAGTCTTGGATAAAGACTGTAGTATTTCTCCACCAAGAGTTTACGCGCAACTGGGCTGTAAACGGCATGAACCAGATTTTGTAAGTCTTTGCCGAGCTGTTTGAATACGACAAAGCAAAAAAACAGAATCACACCGATTCCCAGTAGGATATACAACTCGCCGCTCACGCCCCAGACGGGATCGGCAAGATTTTCCGAGGCTGAGGAGTAAATGTCGAATCCATTGGCAGAGGACGCCGGGGTTTCAACATCTTCTGTGGGAGAGGAATCTACAAATAGAAATAAGAACGCGAGCGCTCTCATAAAGATCGTTCCCCCACTGGCATTGACATAATTCCCCAGGCTCAGCAGAATTGCCAGAACGCTCAGCACTAAAACTGAGACTTTGAGCAGTGTAAATAGAGCATTACCGTTAGACGAGTGGGAGCTATTCGAGAGAAGACGCTCGCAGTCCGTTGACAGATTGCGAACCAAATCCCGATCGCGCATCAGATGATGATCGAAATCGCGCGGGAGGGGCAAAGTCGCCGGTAGTATGCGAGCACCGTCGAGTTCGATGCCAGTTAGTGCAACGGTTTCTCCCTCTTTACACCAGTAGCCGATATGCCGTTCGGGGATGGGATGAGCCTGAGCTTCTGCGGGGGTTGGTAACCGGAAGCGAACCCGCCATCGGGCGTACTTTTGAGTGAGCCACTCGCAAAATGCTTCGGCATCGCTGGCTCGAACGCCGAGTACCGGCTGATTAGCCTCTCCCGCAGGGTATTTTTCCGTCGTCCAACTATCGGGTTGGTAATATTTGCCAACGGCTCGTTCTTCGTCGAGGAAAAGCTGATATTCCTCGCAGGTGATGTAGCTCGAATCGATACCCAGATTGGCATCAAGAGCCGATAGATTCTCGATTCGTTCAGATAAAAGTGCTTTTCCAAGCGCTTCGGGTGTGAGATCGATACTTTTTGCCATCGATGCTGAACCTCAAATTTATGTCCAGTTATAGATGACCCTGAACCCATCCGATTGAAAATAACAATCGAAATGGCGATTTCTGGGCAAGCTAGATTGCTTCACGAGATGTCTTCGGTTGCTATTGTTGAAATCTGTAGAAAGCAAAAGTAATTAAATACTTTCATCGGTTTTTTGTCGATAAAAACGGATCGACAAACCAATGAACTTATCATAAGACTAGAGCCAGGTTACAGTTTTCAGAGGGCAAGCTTATCCAAAATATTGAAGCTTGACCCAGCACGCTGAAGACTTCACGTGAAACTCAGATAATTGACGATTAATAGTACTATTAAAAATCGCGCTCGATCGTATCGCTAGCGCAACGATCTAGATGGAAGTTAGTTGACTCTGCACTTATCGCGAGTTGAAGAATTAACAACCCGTTTCTATTTTGTCACAGAAACTTAAATTTGGGTGCGATCGCCATTCATCTTAACGCTATCTTTTTAAAGATAGATGGGTTATGTTGCAAATGTTGCATTGTGCCTGAGTTTAAGGTAAATATCCAAAGCAATTCGGTATCTAAGTTTACCAATGTAGAGGTTTGCTCTACATCAACACCAGCGCAAACTCCACCGCAATCATCGAGTCAGTACCATCGAACGTAGAGACATACAAATATAAAGTCTCGAAAAGAAATTTATATTTTTCTACCGACTCGATTTTAAAATCGAGCATCATTCACAAAACTAACGGAAGCTATATTATGTTGACCTCAATTTTGACAATCGTTCTAGGCACTTACGTGGTTCTGGTCTTTGTTGTAAACTTCCACGAGGGTCAGTACGATTGCGAGTCCGATCTCAAATACTCTTGGATATCGCCTCATCCTCGAAAGACCCAAGACGGCTGGAGCCACCCGAAGACGACTCGACTGACTCCTTCAACTTTTTCCATCGAGCATTCCCAACAGACTCGAAACAAGAGGGTGGCTTAGCGATCGTAATGACAGATTTAGCTCGCTATTTTGAGCTGGACGTTTTTCCTAAAATCTCATCGTCAATGGAAAAATCGACTTCTGCCTTATCTCGGTCATTGACGAGATAGTCATTTTGAAACGAATCTTTCAATCCTGACACGAGATCGAATTTTGGTTGCCAGTTTAATTCTTCTTTGGCTTTGTGAATATTGGTAAAAAAGTGCTGCGATCGCAAGGGAAATGCTTTGCGTTTGCCAAAGTCGAATTGTTTGGGATCGTAATGAACGATCGATATAGAGTCTGGCGATTTTCCGGTCGCTTCAGCACAGGCACGGGCTAATCCATTAAAGGTCACGTATCGCGCTCCAGAAATATTATAAATTTGCCCGATCGATCGCGAGTTGCCCAACACCGCCACCATCGCACGTGCTAAGTCATCGCAATGTCCCAGTTGAGTCATATACATTCCATTTCCGGGAATGGGAACGGGGCGATCGCGGACGATGCGATCGAAAAACCAGGCTTCTAAAGGATTATAATTTCCAGGACCGTAGATATAAACGGGGCGAATGGAAGTAAACGGTACACCGGCTTGGTTAAGGTACGTTTCCGTTTCAAATTTACCTTTGTGCCGACTGTTGGGATCGACTTTATCTCCCTCAAAATGCGGCATTCGATCGGACTTCAAATAGACTCCTGCCGAACTCACGTAGATAAAATGTTGGATCTTGTCCTGAAACATTTCGACAAGAGGTTGGGTATCGCTCAACTCTCGACCGTTATTATCGAAGACCGCATCGAAGCTTTCTTTGGCTAGTAATTCTTTTAATCGATCTGTATCTTTTCGATCGCCCTGAATTTGCTCCACACCTTCTACTGGCGCGGGCTTATTTCCTCGATTAAATAAGACGACATCATGTCCTCTCTCTACTAACTTTTTTGTTAAATAAACACCAATAAACCGGGTTCCACCCATGATTAAAATTCGCATAGTCTTTTTGGATAGTAAGTCTTAAACTTGGACGTTAAATTCGAGCAACTTGACGATCGTTGTTCTTCTTTTTAGGATACCGGAGTTGGGGAATAAATTATAGCAGCGCGTACTTATTTGGGGGATGGTATTGGGAGAAGACACGCGATCGGGTTCTTCCTCTCAAAAAGCGACTTGGTACGCGATCGCATTACACGATAAAGTTCGTAAGCGAACCATTGAGTAGAAACTTTGAGGGTATGAGGAGTAGGAGAGATCGAAAGATATATCTCTTGGTTTGGCTGTGTCGAGATCCCATCATTGCGATCGCGATTTTTGCCGCAACGATCGTTGCAATAATAACGATCGTTTGGGCGACCCCAGCAGAAGCTCAATTGGCTCCCATCTCTCGAAGGGATAAAGCCCCGATTTTACTCGATGGTCGAGTCTTGTTTCAGGTCAGCAGCGTTGCAGACTTCCCGGCAGCAGAACGGGCCGCAACGATTAACGAGATTCTCGAGGAGCAACTTCAGTTCGGCGAACCGACGAGTGCGATTGTCCTCGAACGAGAAGGACAAACCACCCTCAGCATTAATGACGTGCATCTACTGACGGTGACCCTAGAGGATGTGAAACGGAGGTTTGGGGTCTGGTCCGAAGGGGAGAAAAAAACCTGGTTGCAAAAACAAGCGGAAAGGTGGGGAAAGCGCATCAATGCCGCACTGCAACGGGCGCAAAAAGAGCGATCGATCGCCTATATCCGCCAAGCAGCACTGTGGAGTGTGGGGATTGTGGCCGTGTCGATTGCCCTGTCTTGGGCGTTAACCTGGGTGCGACGAACGCTACTGCTTCCCCGCCTCCAAGCCTCAACCTCCACCGCTCAATTCAAGCAACAGCAGCGATGGCGGTTGGCACTGACGGGGGTGCAACTGGGAATTTGGATGACTGCGGTTTACTCAATCATGGGTTTATTCCCAATTCTGAGGCGGGGTCGTTATGCATTGTTTGCCAGTTTGACCCGTCCCATTTTCAAATTGGGTGAGGTGGATGGCTCGATTTTCGATTTGTTTATCTTGCTTGCATTTATTGTCGGATTGTGGTTCGTTGTCAAAGGGTTTACCCATTTCCTCAAAACCCAAATTCTTAGCTTGGCAGGGGTCGATCGCGGCGGACAAAATACCATCGGACTGTTGACTCAATATGGGTTAGTCGCCCTGGGTTTGCTGGTGTTTTTCACCAGTTGGGGTATCGATATTGACTC